>NZ_VIKY01000028.1:0-16284 GCF_009711925.1 Dolichospermum sp. UHCC 0352
TCCAAATGCTTCGCCCGTACAGTTGTTAGTAGCCGCGAAGCATTTGCAAGATAAATTATCGGTCATTGCCAAAAATAGTTCTCCAAATGCTTCGCCCGTACAGTTGTTAGTAGCCGCGAAGCATTTGCAAGATAAATTATCGGTCATTGCCAAAAATAGTTCTCCAAATGCTTCGCCCGTACAGTTATCAGTTGTAGATTTTATTTCTCCTGAATTCTGACTCCTGACTCCTGCTTTATTAGCTAAAATCGCGTAACATTTTCTTGAGTTCGAGATTGTGCATCTCTTCTTGTCCGATCATACCACGGCTGAATTCTTCTAAATAAATACTGGCATTGTTGACAACTGCTAGAAGACTTTTGTACATATCTAAAGCTTTCTTTTCATGGGATAAACTTTCTTGCAAAATATCCTTAACGTTATGTTTGAAAGTTTCTTCCATTGGGGCGATTCTCAAAGTAGGATGTCCTTCTAAGCCTGTGAGAATTTCTCCTACTTGTTGAGCATGAAGTAAGGATTCTGTGGCTTGCGCTTTGAAGAATGCCACAATAGGTATACGATTTGGACCTGTTACCATTAAGGAATAATGGGTGTAGCGCACTACCCCTGCTAGTTCAAATTCCATAATGGAGTTGAGAATATCAATTGTTTTTTGGTGGTCGAGTTCTTGCATTAGTTGTTAAGTTGAGCAAAATTACATCAGGAGAGTATTTAGCTACCAATTATTAGTGAGCAGTTATACTTTTTTTAGGGTTTGAAAACCCAAACTATTCTCACTCTTAGTTTTTAACTATTTGCTCTCTTGTCTACTATTTTAAACTTCTTTTTCTGTACCTCCAATGGTGTGAAAATACTAACTTTGTGCTTTAGTGCTGGTTTTTTCTCGCACTTTTTGGGTATTTTCCTCGATGGTTTTCACTAGCTTGGTAACATCTTCTGGAGTGCTAACTGCTTGCGCTGGGGGGATAGCAGTAGGCCAAACTTTCACCAATTCCACAAAAGCTGTATCTATGGCTTTGTGTGCTTGAGGATGTTCTTGGGTCATTTGGCTAGAAATACTTTTATATAGCTCCTGAGAATAGACGACAAAGCCACGAGAATCTTGATATTCAATGGGGGCAGTAATTTTGCCATTCGCAATTGCTGCACCATATTCTGAGTTGGCTGCGTCTAGTAAACTGGTGATTACTTGCAGAACAAATTCGGGTTTACTGCGTTGTTCGGCTGGTAAAATTGCGATCGCACTATCCACAGCTTGCACAGAAGTGGTAAAGTTAGGTTTTATTTTGGCATCCTTGGGATTAGATTTCACTAAATCAGTTAAACTGACCAAATTACTTTTAAATTCTTTAACTTTGCGCTCATCTAATTGTTCTTCAATATCAATATAAATCTCTTCTACTGGATGTCCAATATGGGGTTGAGCTTGTTTGGGTTGATTTTGATCTAATAATTCTTTGGCTACTAAAAGATGTCCTTTCATTAATCCCAATTTGGTCATGTAGTCAATATCTTTAGCTTCACCTGTAAGTACCACTTCCTCAACTGTCACCATGTCTTTAATTTGGTTAAACTGTGGTTGAGTAATCACTTTTTTACTGACTAAATCCGTTGGATTAGCGTAGGGACGATTAGCTTGGATTTTGTTGGATAAAGCCGGAATTCCTAATGTAGCTTCTAATTTATCTAATTGGGATAAAATTGCGTTATTGATATTAATTTTAGCTTTACCACTATGACCACTATGGGTGCTAGTTTCTGTTACTTGGGCTGTATTTGGTGTTGATTGAATATCTGCTTTTTGTGAGTCGCTGGTACAAGAACTTAGAGAAATCATGGCACAAGCAGCGATAGATAAAAATAGGTAACGGAATTTGATCATTTTTACTCCTGGTAAAGTGTCAATGTTGGTAATTTAAGGATTTAGCAGTAGATAAATTTGCAAATATTTCGGTTTAGATATAATTATGATTTATCATAAATGCAAATATTTATCAACTATTTTTCTAAAACATAAGTATAAATTAAGTAAGTAAATTTCAGATATTGCTAAATTTGGGTTTTACTAAGTTGCTAATCTTTCTGAGTTTTGTCAGGATTTATTGACCGGTTTTTGGGAATCTTTTTCCGCGATTACTTCAAACTGTCCCATACACCCGCTTTCAGCAATCACATCTTGGTGAGGATGAAACATATATTTTCCTGGATAGCGAAAAGCAAACTCTAAAATGTGCCTTTCTGCGACACCCATTGTTAAAACATCGGTTTTTTCACTGGGAGTCATTGTCATACCGAAACGATAAACATTAAAGAAATTAGCGTGAAGGTGAAACGTCACAGCAGGATCGAATTCAATAATATTCAGAACGTAGACCCGAATTAACTGATTTTGATAAATTTGAATGGGATGGTGCATATAATGATGTGGCATACCATTAAAAGCATAATATTCATTTTTGTTATCATCATTTACATCATATCCAGACATGATTAAAACAATTTCATCAGCAGGGGGACGGGGTTTAGGAGGGTCAATAATAAACATCCCATATAAACCTTTAGCAATATGACGAGTAACCGGAGCAATGTGACAATGATACAAATGAACGCCATAGGGTTCGGCATCAAATTCGTATATAGTCGCTTTACCATTACCCACGGGTTTTATTCCATCCATTTCAGCGGGATGAACTCCGTGAAAATGCAGAGAATGGGAATGTCCAGCATTGTTGAGAAAAAGTATTCTTATTCTTTCCCCTTCTTTAGCCCGGAGTGTTGGTCCAGGAATCCGCCCATTTAAATCCCAAATGTTGTAGGAGACAGCACTATTAAGCTGAATGGTGGAAGTACCAGCAGTTAGCTGAAATTCGCGGACTGTACGCCCATTTTCCTGCTTAACTGTCCCATAATCAAAATCTCGTAACACCTGCATGGGGTTAGTAGCACCATTAGATGCTGCCATTTCCATCGGTGGGATTCTAACACTGGCATGATCTTTGACATTCAATATCTGCCAAATTGCTCCTGCACCAATGACTCCAGCCCCGGATAATCCCAGTTGTAGCAATTGGCGACGACTCCAAATTTTATCTTTACTGAAAGTAAAGTTGTCAGACATGAGACTAATAGGGATATGGGTATGTAGGGAATTGTAAATAATTTGCAATTAGCTTTAGGTATCCTATCGAACTTAGAAATTATTGTCAATAACTTGGAAAAATAATTTTTAGGGGTTTTTGGTAGTGCGGGCATACTTCGACCCTTCGACAGGCTCAGGGCATCGCTTGCTCAGTACAAGTCTTGCCCGCGTGAGCGAGACGCTCACACTACAGTCCATCATTTTTATCTTGACAAACTACTAGTACACTGCGGCGTAAGTAAGATAACCATTAAAAATCCCTAAAAAGCTTATACAATCTGCTTTTTTAATTTTTAATTGTTAATTTTTAATTCCGCCCTGCGGTACTAGTAAATGGAATAAGGTGCTAGGATCGCTCAGGTAAGTAATAAATTAGACTCAACTCCATTTACTTTAACTATAGCGGTTATCGGTTGAATGAAATACAGTTATAATATCCTGTAAATCCTTAAATCCTGGATATCCTGATTTAGACAAGAGGTAGCATCTGGGAAACTACAATTTCTAAATCAGGAAAATCTAAAGGAGATATGTTTTGCTGTTCTGTGATAATTTCTCGATTTTGATAACCTTCTATTGTAGGATTTCTAAATACAATTAATTCGCGTTTCACGACATCTAATACCCAATAATTCTTAATTCCTGCTTGAGAATAAGCTTTAGGTTTGATTTCTGTATCTAGTTTTAAACTGCTATCTGCAACTTCGATAATTAAATAAATTTCTGCTGGGGTAGGATGATGATCTGCATAGTCTAGCGGATCTATTTTCACTACAGCAATATCTGGTTCTGGTTCAGACCTTTCATTTAATTTTACAGGGTCTTGAATAGCTATGCAAGCTTTATGACCAACTCTGTTTTCCAATAACTTATATGTTCTACCCACTGCTGAACGGTGGGCTGTTCCTTTAGCAACCATCCAGATTATTTTCCCCTCTAATAATTCTACCCGTTCATTTGGTTCAAATATTCCTGCTTCAGCCATTCTGTGGTATTCATCAACAGTCCACAGCCGCAATTGTAAGGGTGATTCTGTGGTTTGCATAGTTAATTAAGGTGAATATTTATTCACTATTATATGATATTTTTTTGTCTGATAGCGTAGCGTGGCGCAAGCCATATCAGGATGTCCAGGATTTCAGGATTTACAGGATTTTTGTCTGAATCAGGATATCCAGGATTTCAGGATTTACAGGATTTTTTATGAGATAATAGAAATAAAGACACTGTGAACATACAATGGCTACTCAATTAATGGTTCAACCTTCGTCTTTAATATCTTCTGGTATGAAGATGAGTGAATTTGGTAATATTTATCTATTTAAATTTACCGAGGAACTACAGATACGTTTTGAAGAACTATTAGCAAAGAAAAAATCTGATAAACTGACTTCTGAAGAGGAAGCGGAATATGTAGGTATATCGGAGTTACAGCGAATATTTACCTTAATTAATGCTCAACTAGCGGCTAAAAGTAAATGGTGTCCGAACCAACTCGACGACTTATAAGAAAACGAGCTAAATTCTTATGTGAATATTGCCACTCTCCTGAATATCTGAGTCCCGACCGGTTTACCATTGATCATATTATGCCGCAGTCTTTGGGGGGTTCAGATGAATTGGATAATTTAGCTTTGGCTTGTCATCGCTGTAATGAGCGTCATTATAATTTTATAGTAGCTACTGATCCTAAAACTCAAGAGAAAGTTGCTTTATTTAACCCTCGTCGGCAAGGATGGTCAGAGCATTTTATCTGGACAAAAGATGGTATAAAAATTGTAGGTACAACGCCTACCGGGAGAGCTACTAGCGATCGCTTTGATTTCAATGATGAACGACGTGATGAGCCTTCTATTCAAGTTGCTCGGCATTTTTGGGTAGAAGCAGGTTGGCATCCACCACTATTAGATCCACGTCAAGAATAAAAATCAATTTCCTTAGATGTTGACTCTGACAGAACAGGAAAGACAAAAAAAGGAAAGATTGATAGAACAATTAAGGTTGTTAGGTGTTGAACCTGATATTTAATTTGTCAGAATCAGGATGTCCAGGATTTCAGGATTTACAGGATGTTTTATGAGATAATATAAATAAAGACACTGTGATTTTTG
Organism: Dolichospermum sp. UHCC 0352; assembly: GCF_009711925.1. Taxonomy (NCBI): domain Bacteria; kingdom Bacillati; phylum Cyanobacteriota; class Cyanophyceae; order Nostocales; family Aphanizomenonaceae; genus Dolichospermum; species Dolichospermum sp. UHCC 0352. The sequence continues at coordinate 5,251 of NZ_VIKY01000028.1, forward strand.
AAATTATTGGTTTAAGAAGAACTGTGTATGATACAATTACCAGTATCTTGCCTATACAGGTAAGTTACACAAAATTTAAAATACAATAATCCTATGAATATCAAATTTTTTCATGCAGATGGTTCATCTTATTTTTTTCTTGATCGGTTGCTTATAGTACCGTTTGGATATAATTATGTTGATAAAAAACCAAGTCCTGTTCAGTTCGGTGAATGCTCTTTAACAGGAGTATTTTTGAAAACTAATAACAATTGTGCTGTGATTGATCTTGATAATCAGTCTGGTCTGAGATTAATTGACCTGCCAAATTTATTTCCTCAGAAAGTTGAACCGATAACAGAACCTAGATTTTTAAGTGATCGAAATCCAAAATATATTTCTGCTAAAAAATATTACGATTATTTGATTAAATTTTATATTGAACAAAATGATGTGGAAACGAATAAATCACCATATGAAAAAATTTTTTTAAAGTTTTATTTTGACCTTTGTTATAAAATTTTCAAAGATGAAAAAAATGATTTTTATAAAACAGGTATAGAACAGCTTGCACGTCAAGAATTGGTAAAATACGGTTACGGTGGCGATAATTCTTATAATTATGAAGATTATAAGAATTATCAATTCCTTCTAGAACAAGAGATAATAAATACTGAGGAGTTAACGCCTTATCCTTTTAATGATGGTAGAGTATTATTTCAGGTTTTTCTGCCTCTAAATAGCGTACGTTTAAGTGTTGCTGCTAAAGATTTGCGAACGAAGCTTAATAACTCTACCCCTAATAACAACTATAGTTATTATAGTTTTAATGCAGTTGGATACACAAGTAAAGAAAATTTTATAGCCAAATGGAAACAAGGAGATAATGGCGATAAAGTACAACAAAATAAAAATAAAGTTGGATTTTGTGAAATTGACTTCTTGTTCTGGGATGGTAAAGAGATGAGGCTTGTAGAGATAGATGGTAACAAGAAAAATATAGATGAATCTATCGCAAAGAGAGAAAATCTTACTGGACACGAAAATGTAATTTTAGAAAATATTAGCAACGACTCCGTTAAGGTAATGTCCAATAGTTTTATAGAGGGAAGTAGTTCAGATAATAAATTAAAAGAAGATATACTTCATTTTATGTCTCCACGAATGATGCGTTTTTGGGAAAACGAAGATACGTCGTCTTTATTTAAAGACCTTGCACCCATTGGTTTCTTTAACAACTATACTGCTCACTATACTGATGTTCTTCCAAAAGAGCATTTTATATGTATAGAAAAGCTACCTTGGAATCTTAAAACGAACGAAGGACAATATGTTATTTTGGATTAATAATTATTATCAGATTTAATTCTGGCAATAAAATCAGTCTGCTGTGCTTTGAGTATTGTTGTCCAGTCCACTTGTCAAAACTCACCTTTATCTGACAAGGACTATTTATTCTAGTATTCCCTATCAAGCAGCAAAAACAAATAATAGAGTTACAATAAAATGAGTACATCTGACTTTATCAGAGTAATTAAAAATTATGCTCAGTGGAATTAAACAAAAGGCTATTGTCGGTAAAGATGGCAAAATCGAACTATCTACGACTGAACTACCAGCAGGGACAGTTGTAGAAGTTATTATTCTAGTTGAATCACATATTGAAGAAGATGAAACTACCTATCTTCTTAAATCAGAAGCTAACAAAAAACATCTGCTCAAAGCGATAGAAAATGTAGGTAAAGGTAACTTAATTTATGTTGATTTAGATGAATATGAAAAAAGTTGCATTTGAACCAGAAGCTTTTGAACAATTGGGTGAGTGGGGAAAAGAAGATAAAAAAGTCTTTAAGAAAATTTTGGAATTAATTAAAGATATCCAAAGAGAACCATTTTCTGGGATAGGTAAACCAGAACCACTAAAATATGAATTCCAAGGTTACTGGTCAAGACGAATTACAAATGAACATAGATTAGTTTACAAGATAGAAGAAGATTTATTGATTATTCTGTCTTGCAAATATCATTATGATTTATAAAAAGCTATTAAAGATAGTCTTCATAAACACTCTCACGACTAACAGCATAATCTGACAAAATAGGCGCATTTGCACCCACCAAAGCTGCAAAATTATCAGCTAATTCATCTAAAGTCTTTTCAAATTCTTCCTGAGTTATCAAAAACTCCTCTAAACTTGCTTTATTTTTCCTTTGTGCTTCTTGAATAATTAACTGTTGTAAATATTCACTCGCTGAACTATAACCACCTTCAACAATTTGGTGATCAATAAAACTTTTCAGTGATTCAGGTACAGAAATATTAATATTGGTCATAGTTTTGAACTTAGGTTTCACTAGGTTGCTTGTATATTAACATTTTAGCGTTACAATAAAAGAGAACAGTTTCATTTTATCAAAATGTCTGAAACTATCACCCTCCAACTACCGGAAACACTGGTGCAAAAAGCCAAAGAAATCGCTGCTTTCAGCCATCGTCGCCTTGAAGATGTATTATTAGAATGGATTGACCGTGCCAGCAATGAATTACCTGTAGAATCATTACCAGATGAGCAGATTTTGTCATTGTGCGATTTACAAATGGAAACTCAACAACAAGAAGTTTTTAGTGATCTTTTAGCACGTCAACAAGAAGGACAGCTAAATGATATAGAAAATAGCCAACTAGATGAACTTATGCAAGTTTACAGACATGGTTTAGTGCGGAAAGCAAAAGCCTTAAAAGTGGCTGTTGAACGTGGTTTGATACCTGCAATTAATTAATAGTCATGGCTCGATCTTACATTCCTATTGAAATAGAACGTCGTGTTCGGAAAGATGCTCAAAATCGTTGTGGCTATTGTTTGAGTCCTCAACGTTTAGTAATGGCACGTTTGGAAATAGAACATATTATTCCTATAGCGAAAGGTGGTAGTAATGATGAATCAAATTTATAGTTAGCTTGTCCTATTTGTAATAGATACAAAAGTGATAAAATAACAAATATTGATTCAGAAACAGGTGAGATAGTTAAATTATTTAACCCGCGTACTCAAGTTTGGTCTGAGCATTTTTTTTGGACAAAAGATGGATTGCAAATTGTGGGTAAAACACCAACTGGGAGAGCTACTGTTAAAGTTTTGCATTTAAGTGATGATGCAGATGCTTTAGAAGTTCGCAGTTATTGGGTACTTGCTGGTTGGCATCCTCCAGAAAATTAATAAATTCATAATCATGAACAATTATGAGAATATGTCATAAAGATTTATAAATGTTAACAATTCAAAAAACAAATATATAATTTGACGTATTTTTTATTAAAAAATTATCCTAAATAAAATCCCAAAAAATCCACCCATAGGGTATTGTCAAAAGAGATAAAATTTAGTTTGCTATTAATTTTGTTAGTCGTTATATTACTTACAATTAGTCTGCAAAAAACACATTAAAAAAACACCAATCTCATGCACATACCCGATGGATTTATTTCTGTGCCAGTTGCAGCCGCCACCAGTTTAGCCAGTGCAGCCGCCTTATTTGTAGCTTTTGAGCGATCGCAAACAGCCTTTGGCATTCGTCGCGCTCCCATTCTTGGCTTAACCACAGCCTTTATTTTCGCCGCCCAAATGATTAATTTTCCTGTAGCGGGGGGGACCAGCGGCCACCTATTAGGAGGGGCTTTAGCTGCCATTATTTTAGGTAGTCCTTGGGCGGGAATGCTATGTATTGCCACAGTTTTAATTATTCAAGCTGTGCTATTTGCTGATGGTGGTATCACCGCCTTGGGTGCAAATATTTTAAACATGGGAGTAATCGGCGTGTGGGTAGCGTGGGGATTAACCCAAACCTTACAACGACTATTGGGCGGTTCTCAACGGCGTTTACCCCTAGCAGCAGGAATAGCAGCAGGAGTGAGCGTAGTTGTCGCCGCTGTAGCTTGTGCCATTCAATTAGCCCTGTCTGGAACAGCACCAGCCAACATAGTTTTACCCACCATGGCAGGTGTACATATTTTGATTGGTATTGGAGAAGGATTAATTACCGGGGGTGTATTAACCTATTTAGCCACAGCCCGTCCAGATTTGTTACCAGGTGAAGAACACAAAGTTAGAGGCTGGTTAGTTCCCGTTGTCAGTATTTTGCTAATTTCAGGTGTGTTGTCTCTATTTGCTTCTGCTTGGCCAGATGGTTTAGAAAAAGTAGCAGAAAACGTGGGTTTTATCAACTTAGCTGAAAATGTGCGGGTAATTGTACCAACACCTTTGGCTGACTATGAGATTAAAGGTTTAGGACAAATTGGGACAAGTATTGCTGGTTTAGTGGGTTCTACAGCTTGCTTTGCTGTGGCTTTTGGAATTGCCAAAGTGATAAAACCGAATAATGCTTAAAATTTCCTTACCATTACGCTTGCAATTATCCCTGATCATTGTGATTGGGGCAGCTTTTTTAAAACATCATACTTGGTCTAATTTACTAGTATATGGGGCGATCGCCCTGGTTTGGGTTTGTATCTTACAAGTACCCATTCGCAAATTAGGCGGATTACTCGGTGCAGAATTAATTTTTCTATCATTGATGGCTTTACCATTGGGATGGGAACGAGCTAGTTTTTTGCTTGTGCGTTCCCTAATTTGTTTAATTACGATGAATAGTTTCTTATTAACCTTACCCCCCCACAGTTTCGGTATTGCCCTCAAAAGCTTACCAATACCTGCACCATTAAAAGAAAACCTGATCCTCGCTGGGCAATACTTAGAAATACTACTCTCAGAAGTAACGCAAATGCAGCGCAGCGCCCAATTACGTGGTTTAAATGGTGCAGCAGGGTGGCTACGCTATGCCAGTGCTTCAATGATTGGGGCGTTGTATCTCCGCACCTTAGACAGAGCCGAAAGAGTTTATGCTGCTATGGTAGCCCGTGGATATAACGGACAATTACCCCTAGATTCCCCCCTCAAACCAAAAGAACGTTTTATCTTGTTAATAGCTGGGGTGACAGCTACTTGTTTAACCCTAAGTTCCTACCTTACTGTTATTTGAGTGGTGAATCTTGACATCATTAACTTCTAATCCCCAAATTTCCCTTTCGCAACCGCATACAAATGTCGTTGAAGTCCAAAATCTGGTATATGCCTATTCGCACCAGCAACCCGTACTACAAGAAGTTTCTTTTAGCCTACAAACAGGCGATCGCGTCGCTTTAATGGGTGCTACAGGCTCAGGAAAAAGCACCTTACTAGAAAACCTCATTGGCTTAAAACATCCTCAAAACGGCAAAATCTGGATTAACGGTATCCCCTTATTACCAGATACTTTGCCAGAAGTACGGCAACAAATTGGTTTTACGTTCCAAGATGCTAACGACCAATTATTTATGCCCACAATCCTCGAAGATGTTACTTTCGGACCTCTTAATTATGGTGTCTCATCTATAGCCGCTAAAGATAAAGCCCATCAACTATTAGCGGACTTTGGATTAGAGTCCTACGCCCATCGTTCCGCCCATGAACTTTCTGGAGGACAAAGACGTTTAGCCGCCTTAGCTGCAATTTTAGCCCTAGATCCTGCCATTCTCATCTTAGACGAACCCACCAACGGACTTGATCCAGCATGGCGACGACATTTAGCCCAAGTATTATTAAAATTGCCTGTTAAAGTCATGTTAATAGCTTCCCATGATCTCCAATGGCTAGGAAGAGTCACTCAACGGGCTTTAGTCCTCTCTACTGGTAAAATCCAAATAGACAGCGACATCCAACCACTGTTGCAAGATGGCAAAACCTTAGATAAATTAGGGTTGCCAGTAGATTGGTAAACTGCTCAACACAGAAATTCGTAATTGCGAATTAATGATCATTTGGCTTAATATTTAGGGGATTTTATTGCTCTTGGGATGTTAATGTTGTTTTCCCGTTATCCAGTTATTGCTCCTGTTAGCCTGAGCATTGCTTTGTTAATTACTAGTTGCAGCGAGACTAAAACCTCCCAATGTCAGCGATTAGTTACAGTTGTCAATCAGGGTACATCACTGATTGATATTAAAAAAGGTCAGCAAGCATCAACTAGCTTGCAATTATCCAAAGACTTGAAAAATGTCACCAAATCCATTCAGGAATTAAATTTAAAACACCCCAAACTGCAAGAATTTGAAACCAGTTTTATCAAAATCTTTGATCATCTTAGTGAAGCCATAGCCAAGGCTTCTCAAGCTCTTGCAGATACTAAGAAAGCAGAAGCATCATCAGATGGTAGAGTAAAAGTTGAAAAAGCTAGAAGAGAAATTGATTCCGCACTGACAACCGCAGCTAAAACTGCTGGTAAGGAATCAGATGCTTTAGGCGTTCAATTAAATAAATATTGTAGCCAAGCAGAAGCAGCTAAGAATTAAAAATTGAGAATTAAAAATTAAAAATTCAAGAGTTAGATTCTTCACTCTTCTTTTTTTAATTTTTAATCTTGCTAAGACCTACAGACTGTACAAATTAATCATCCAGACAAATTTATCCGCATTACGAAAAGCATTAATATATTGTAGTGTGTTTTTGTATAATATTTAGGCACTTACTGTTGAAGTAAATGTATGGTAAGCTAGATCGAAAATGAGAATTTAAAAAGAAATGCTAAGTTAATTTAAATATCTAAACACATAAATAAATTTGTATATAGTATAGTAGAATGTAACAGATACGTAAATAACTAAACCCATTAAGTCATGGACATAAGTTTAGAAGGTAGAATTAACAACACTCCTTTAGCTGAGAATAAATGTTTATTGCCATTGTTTGAGTGTGTAGTAAATTCAATTCATTCTATTGAGGATTCAAAAATCAATAATGGATATATTGACATTATTCTTTTAAGGGAAGGTAATCAAACAGAACTCATAGAAGATGGAAATTTATCTCCAATACAAGGTTTTGTTGTTTTAGATAACGGAGTAGGATTTAATTATATTAACTATACGTCTTTTTGTACTTCAGACAGTACATATAAAAAAAGCAGAGGCTCAAAAGGAGTTGGTAGATTTTTATGGCTTAAAGCTTTTACAGAAATACTGATTGAAAGTGTTTTTGAAGAAGAAAATAATTTTTACAAACGTAATATAGAATTTAGCCTTTTTTGCAAAGGAGTTCAAGAAAATTCTAACCAGAAAATAGAATTAAATAATAAACAAGAATTTTATACAAAAGTTGAACTTAAAAATTTCTTAAATCCATATAAAGTAAAATGCCCTCAAAAATGTGAAACTATAGGCAAGCAAATTCTAGAACACTGTATTTCATACTTTATTTTAGAAACACCACCCAAAATTAGAGTAGTTGATGGAAAAGAAGAATTCAACATTAATACATACTTTAATGAAAATTTAGAATCATTCTCGGATAATGATGTAATTAAAATAAAAGAATATACTTTTAATCTTAAAGGAATTAAATATTACAACTCATCCGATTCAAGCCATAAACTTTTTTATTGCGCTAATCATAGAACCGTTATTTCTGAAAATTTACACAACTATATCCCTAATTTAATTGAAAAAAGAAAAATTCGTGACAGAGAAGGAAGGCCTTTTACCTATCTGGCTTTTGTTTCTAGTGACTGTTTAGATCAATATGTTAATCAAGAAAGAACTAATTTTAACCTAATTCATAATCATGAGGGTTTTACATTTGAGAGATTTCCTGAGTATAGCAAAGAATATTATAATTTTCTTGAACAGTATAATGATCTAGGGATGTCTAAGTTAGCAAAATATGTTATTCATAGAAAAATCATAATCAGTCTGTTTGAAAAAAATCTAATTCTTGATTCAGATGGAAGATATAGTCTTGAAAAAGATATACATGAAATAATTTTTCCAATGAGAACATCTTCTGATGAAATTAATGTTTTTGAGAAACAAAATCTCTGGATAATAGATGAAAGATTGTCTTATCATGAATATCTTTCCTCTGATCAATCCTTAAAAAGACTAGAAAGTTTAGATTCAGAAAGTAATGATAGACCAGACCTTTTAGTTTTCAACCATCCTATTGCTTTTGTACCAGATGAAGAACAGCCTTATTCTTCCGTCGTAGTAATAGAATTTAAACGCCCAATGAGAGAGGGATATTCTGCATCAGAAAATCCTATTGCTCAAGTTTATTCTTATATACGCCAGGTTAGATCAGGCAAACACAAGAATAAAGATGGTAGATTAATATCTCTTCGTGAAGATACACCTTTCTATGCCTATATTATTTGTGATTTAACAGAAGAAATACAAACTTTTGCTGTTAATTCTTCTCTGACTCCAACACCAGACCTTCAAGGTTTTTTTGGTTTTAACCCTGGATTAAAAACCTATATTGAAATATTATCATTTAACAAACTTGTTAAAGAGGCAAAACAAAGAAATAATATTTTATTTAAAAAATTAGGCATATAATCTAGGAATATCGTAATAATTATCTTTCCAGATTGTGTTTATTAATTTCCACAATTATCACAATGTCCACAACGCCAATTAGTCGTTGTTTCAAACCCAAAAGCATTTAATAAAAACTGCCAACGACATTTTTTAGTAGTAAGATATTCACTCATTTGTTTAGCAGCTTGTAATTGTGTAACTGGTGGATTTCCTGATTTTGACGAAATAGAATAACGAAAAGGATCAAGCCATTCTAGTTGTCCATTACTATGGAGAAGAGAAAGTGCCACAGCACTATTGGGAAATTCCTTAATTACAGTATTTATTTCTCCTTGGGGTGGTAATTGTTTCGCTAATTGTTGGGCTTTTTGTTGTTGCAATTTCATTTGTTCTTCAAAAAATTTCTGTCTTTGCTTATCCTCAGCATCTAAAAATCCCGTTGGTTCACTTACTAAAGTTAAAACATCAGCGGGTTTTCCATCTCTTCCAGCCCTGCCTATTTCTTGCACATATTCAGATAATAAATAGGGCGCATGAAAATGGACAACCCAGCGGACATCCGATTTGTTTATCCCCATGCCAAAAGCACAAGTACACACCACAAAAAGGATTTTTCCACCTAACCAACTAGCTTCAATATTCCGGCGTTCTGTTGGACTTAATCCTGCATGATAACTGGCAGTATGAAAGCCATTTTCTGTTAACCATTCCGTTAAATTTTCACTATCTCTTCGAGTCCGTACATAAATTAAACCAACTTGATTTGGTCGTTTTTGAATAAACTTTAATAATTGTTGTTTTCTCCCTTTAGGAGTCCAAGCAATTCGGACAATAGGATTTAAATTTTCCCGATAGGGATTAATCCGAAAAATCTCAGGTTTGTCTAATTTTAAAACTGTAGAAATAATCTTTTGGGCTAAAGGATCAGCCGTTGCCGTAAAAGCTGCTATACTAATTTTTGTTCCCGGTGGTTTTGATTTTAGTAACGCTTCACGCACAGCCCCTAAACGCCGATAAGCTGGACGAAAACTATCACCCCACTGCACTAAACAATGGGCTTCATCCAGAATTAAACCATTAATTTGCAGTTGGGGATTACATAACTTTTTCCACACTGCTGGACTGAGTAAGGTTTCTGGTGATAAATATAATAATCTTAATTGCTGTTTTTCTAAAGCTTGCAAAGTTGCCTGGCGTTGAGATGGAGTTAATTCACTGTGTAAAAGTGCTGCTTTTTGTGACAGTTGACGTAATTCCTCAACTTGGTTTTCCATTAAAGCTACCAAAGGAGAAACTATTAAAGTTAATCCTGTTTGTAGTAGGGCAGGAAGTTGAAAACAAATTGACTTCCCCCCACCTGTGGGCATAATAATTAGTGAATCTTTTTGTGATATTAAACAGTTAACAATTTCTTTTTGAGGAGGACGAAAATCGTCATATCCCCAAATCGCTTTTAATGCTGCGCGAACATCTTGCCAAGATTGTGTTACTGGGAGATTCATTTTCTTATCACAAAAGCACAAAAAAGAATAAATGGGAAAATAAGGAAAATATTTATCTTTACTCTTCCCACTGACAACTGTACGGGCGAAGCATTTGGAGAACTATTTTTGGCAATGACCGATAATTTATCTTCCAAATGCTTCGCCCCTACTGACTACTGACCAATTAGTTCTTGATTATTCCATTCCAAAGTATCACCAATGCTTTCTCCATTATGGTAAGCAGCCAGTAATACTTCACAGGTTTTACCATAGGATATCGCACCAGTGGCATCAAGAGCGATCGCTCCAAAATCCCGATTATTCCTCTTAGCTTCCGTAAATGATCGCTGCATAGCCTCCTGTAGTGACATTCCATCAGTAACGCGCACCACAACCTTAGCTGCTAAACACTCATCAATAATATCTTCCCCAATGCCCGTACAACTAACTGCTGCATGACTAGTTGCATAATTACCCGCTGGCATCGCCGAATCACTGACTCGCCCAATGCGTTCAAAGCCTTTACCACCTGTGGAAGTACCAGCAGCTAATTTACCATAGCCATCTAAAGCCACAACACCAATAGTCCCCCTACCAGCACTTTCCGCCATTTCTGGTTCTGCTACTACCCCAGCCATGGTTCTTTTAAAGTTATCCTGGCGTTCTAGAGTCCACTCTTTCAAGCGTAAATCAGTTAAACCATTATAAATAGGAACTTGCAATTCCCGCGCCAACTCAGCCGCACCATAATCAGACAAAACCCGATCATCAGCATCTTGTAAAAACAGCGCCATTTCAATCGGATTCTTCACCCGTGACACATTAATCACACCACTGAACCTCCCAGTCGTTCCATCCATCATGGAAGCACTCATGCGGATTTGTCCATCAGATTGCAGTACAGAACCAGTACCAGCATTAAACCGGGGTTCATCTTCCAACATCTGACAACCGCGAACTACTGCTTGAGCCGCAGTTGCACCCGTCAGCAAAAGAGCATAGACTTCCTCAACAATCTGAGAAAGAGAATTGCGGACTGCGATTAATCCCCCCTTACCTTGGAGAGAACTACCAGCACCACCATGAATAATTAATTTAGGTTGTATTTGTAATGTCATGTTATTTTGTCAGTTGTTAGTAGGGGCGAAGCATTTGGAAGATAAA
>NZ_VIKY01000286.1:0-2005 GCF_009711925.1 Dolichospermum sp. UHCC 0352
TCTTCCAAATGCTTCGCCCCTACTGACAACTGACAAATTAAATTAATCCCAGTTCGCGTTTTAATAAATTAATGGACTGTGTGCCGATATAATTTTCACAGCGAATGAGTTTAGGTGGACGAATTAGGTCTTCTAAGACTGTTTGCATAGCTGATTGTGCGGTAGAATAGCTGACTTGATCCGTACAAAAGATAATTTCTGAGCGTTTGACGATAGCGTGTAGTTTATAAGCATCCTTGGGTTGGGCAGTCATTACTAATAATTCATCCCCGCGTAAACCGTGTAAAATGACTTCTGTGGCTCTGAGAATGCCAGGACTAAGGCTAACTATGCCGATACAACTAGATTTGGCTAGGCTTTTAACTACAGCGAGTTCCTTGCTATAATCGTGAATATCTAAGGGAATCACCCGGACAGCTTTTGGTGCAGCGATCGCTTCCACTTCTCCGATAAAATAACGACTGGTGACTAATGTGGCTGAGGTAGTTTGGTCGAGGACGCTGATAAGTTCTTCCATTGCTACGAGTTGGACTGGGATTTGCAGGGATTCTTCCAACTCATTAATCATTAATTCCCCAGCCCCAATATCTTGAGATGGGGTTACTACTAATACTCTGGCACTACAACGCAAACGCCAGTCAACTTCTGCTAAAAATATTTCCCTGGCTTGATTGAGAGAACAGCCTTGACTAAGTAACTCATCTAGGGCTTGTTCCACTACCTTATAAGCCTCAGGATGTTGTTTAAGCATGGGTGACTGGGATTTACTTCCACCCTCATGACCTTGGGCGCGGACATAGATTCCTGAACCTGCTAGACTTTCAACAAATCCTTGTTCCTCCAATTGGCGGTAAACTTTACTAATGGTATTGCGATGTAATCCAGTTTGCATTGCTAAAGCTCTGGTACTGGGCAGTTTATATCCAGGTGTATATTGCCCAGAAGCGATCGCAAATCGGATTTGATTAAATAGTTGATTAGATGCAGGAATTTCACTATCTGGCTGAATACGAAATTGAATCATTACCAATTCTGCTCCATAAAACTTATACAAATGGCCACAATTTACCTGTTAAATATATGATTGATAAGTTAGTTTGCTTTGGAAAATATTACCACAGAAGAATACACCGATTTAGGAGTAAACAGTCAGAATGAATGAAGTAGGTTGGCCGCTCCGCCAACAGGGCTAATAAATATTATTAATTCTCGCCTATTCCCTTACTACCAACTTAATTATGACAGAGCCAACAATAAACACTTCAACAATTCAAATTTCTGAAGATAATTTGCAAATCGCCGCTTATTTAGCTAAACCAACAGCAACCGGTTCTTATCCAGGAATTGTGGTTTTACAAGAGATTTTTGGCGTTAATGTGCATATTCGGGATGTCACAGAACGGATTGCTAAACTGGGATATGTAGCAATTGCTCCAGCACTGTTCCAGCGTCAAGCCCCTGGATTTGAGACTGGTTATACTGCCGACGCGATGGAAACAGGTAGAAATTATGCCTCACAAACTACAGCATCAGAACTTTTAAGCGATATTCAAGCAGCTATTAACTACCTGAAAACTTTACCCCAAGTCAAACCAGATGGATTTGGTTGTATTGGCTTTTGTTTTGGTGGTCACGTCGCCTATTTAGCTGCTACTCTCACTGATATTCAAGCCACTGCGTCCTTTTATGGTGCGGGAATTACTACCCGGACTCCTGGCGGTGGAAATCCCACGGTGACGCGGACATCAGAGATTAAAGGCACTATCTACACCTTTTTTGGTGCGGAAGATGCGAGTATTCCCCCAGAACAAGTGGAAGAGATTGCCGCCGAATTTGCAAAATATAACATTTCTCATCGGCTGTTTCGCTACGATGGATCTGATCATGGGTTTTTTTGTGACCGTCGTGCCAGTTATAATCCTAAAGCTGCGGCGGACGCTTGGGCGCAAGTCCAACAACTTTTTAGCCAATTGTCCTGACAACTGTACGGGCGAAGCATTTGGAG
>NZ_VIKY01000287.1:0-1495 GCF_009711925.1 Dolichospermum sp. UHCC 0352
GACGATTTTCAATGCTAACCTACTTATTTTTATTAAAACTGTCATTGGTTAACCATCTGACTTTCTATTCTGGCATATTATCTCTAAATGTTCGTTTCTGTCAAAAATCTAGAATTGATTTGTCATCTGTAATGCAATAAATTGACTAAACCGATTTTGTCTAGATCTACATTTTTAGGTTTTCCAGGATTACGTTTTCTACCTCATATTTTTCATTAACTAATTTTGAAACAGCACTGAAAAGGTATGCAGTTGTGCAAAACCACAAGCTACAAGGTTCATTATCTTCTCAGTCTATTCTCCGATTAGCTATAGCTATTGCTATGCTGGCATCTTTATCTGTGGCTAGTATTAGTGTTTTTATTGTCCTAAAATTTCGGGATATAGATAATCAAAAATTAGCAACTGCTGCGATCGCAATACCAGAGATAAAAACAGTTACAGCCCTAGGTAGAATTGAACCAGAGGGGGAAGTAATTAAATTATCAGCACCTGTATCTGGAGAAGGAAGTCGAGTCGAAAAGATATTAATTCAGGAGGGAGATATGGTCAAAGTAGGACAGGCAATTGCTATTTTAGATAATAGCGATCGCTTGCAAGCAGAATTAACCCAAGCGCAAGCAGAAGTGAGGATAATTCAATCTAAAATAGCTCAAATTCAAGCAGGTGTTAAACAAGGAGAAATTACGGCTCAAAAAGCGATAATTGACAGATTAGCTGTAGAAAGTCAAGGTGATATTGATACTCAAAAAGCAACTATAGAAAAATTCCAGGCAGAATTACTCAATGCTGAATCTGAAAATAAACGTTATCAAGAATTATATACAGAAGGGGCAATTTCTGCGTCTCAAAGAGATAGTAAAAGCTTGAATGTAGAAACGGCTAAAAAAAGTCTTGAAGCGGCACAATCACAATTAAAAAAACTGGAATTAAGTAGCCAACAACGAAAAAAGGAAGCTTCAGCAACACTAGATCAGATTTCTGAAGTTAGGAAAGTAGATGTAGAAGCTGCAATAGCCGAATTAAATCGGGCAGAAGTATTAGTGAAAAAAGCTACTATTAATCTCCAGAAAGCTTATGTAAAATCTCCTCAAAATGGACAAGTATTTGAAATCCATACCCACCCAGGAGAATTGATTACTAATAATGGCATTGCTGACATTGGTAAAACCAGTCAAATGTATGTAGTTGCTGAAGTTTACGAAAGTGATATTACCAAAATTCTTCAAGGTAAACAGGTGCGAATAGTTGGTGATATTTTTCCTCAAGAATTGCAAGGAAAAGTAGAAAGAATCGGTTTACATGTAAGCAAGCAAAATCTCACTAATACAGATCCTTCTAGCAATATTGATAACAGAATAGTCAAGGTTCATATCCGACTAAATACAGCTTCCAGTCAGCAAGCAGCTAAATTTACTAATATGCAAGTTAAGGTAATTATTAGTCTTTAGTCAGTTGTCAGTTGTTAGTAGGGGCGAAGCATTTGGAAGATAAA
>NZ_VIKY01000288.1:0-34351 GCF_009711925.1 Dolichospermum sp. UHCC 0352
TGGTGGCTTATTTGTAGAAGTTCCTACAAAGAAGGTAAAACCATCTCAAACCTGTCCAAAATGCGGAAATCAAGAAAAGAAGAGTTTAGCCGCAAGAACTCATGTTTGCCATAACTGCGGATATACCCAACAGCGCGATATCGCCACCGCAGAAGTAATGCTACTTTGGTACTCAAATAATCTACAGGGGTTAGGAACTAGCCTCTTAGACGTAGATGATTCTAGCTCTACTTCAAACACCAGCGAACGCAAGAATGCTGGAAGTATGAAGCAACTAGGTCGTGCGAAGCGTCAAAAATCTCAGGCTCCGCTAGGGGATGTAGAAACCCCTGGCTCAAACGAAGTTAGCAAGGGGTAGTTCATCTGCCAGACTCAATTATTAACAGGTGACAGGGGACAAGGTGAGAGTCTTTAAGATAACTGATTATCATGGGGAATTTTTGATTTTTCCCAGGATCGCCCAACTCCATGTAAAATACATATTCCGGTCTGTATTTCCTGAATATCATGGGCAGCACTTTTGGTCATCTTTTCCGTATTACTACTTTTGGCGAATCTCACGGCGGCGGTGTGGGAGTTATTATTGATGGTTGTCCCCCACAACTGGAAATTTCTGCCGAAGAAATTCAATTTGAGTTAGATAGAAGACGACCAGGACAAAGTAAAATTACGACTCCTCGCAAAGAAGCGGACACCTGTGAGATTTTATCTGGGGTGTTTGAGGGGAAAACTCTGGGAACACCAATTGCCATTTTAGTCAGAAATAAAAATACTCGTCCCCAAGATTATGATGAAATGGCGCAAAAATATCGCCCTTCTCATGCGGATGCTACTTATGATGCTAAATATGGATTCAGAAATTGGCAAGGTGGTGGTAGGTCGTCGGCGCGTGAGACAATAGGTAGAGTAGCCGCAGGGGCGATCGCTAAAAAGATTTTACATCAAGTGGCAAATGTGGAAGTTATTGCTTATGTCAAGCGAATTAAGGATTTAGAAGGTGTTGTTGATCCGAATACCGTCAGTTTAGCAGATGTCGAAAGCAATATTGTCCGTTGTCCAGATGGCGAAACTGCTAATACCATGATTTCATTAATTGAACAAACCGGTCGAGATGGTAATTCCATCGGTGGTGTGGTTGAATGTGTGGTGCGGAATGTTCCCAAGGGTTTAGGCGAACCTGTTTTTGATAAATTAGAAGCAGATTTAGCAAAAGCGGTAATGTCATTACCAGCAAGTAAAGGTTTTGAAATCGGTTCTGGTTTTGACGGAACTTTGTTAACAGGTTTTGAACATAACGACGAATTTTATATTGATGAAAGTGGCGAAATTAGAACAGTAACTAACCGTTCGGGCGGAATTCAAGGGGGAATTTCCAACGGTGAAAATATTATTATCCGAGTGGCTTTTAAGCCGACGGCTACTATTAGAAAGGAACAAAAAACCGTAACTAAGGAAGGTGAAGAAACTCTTTTATCTGGGAAGGGAAGACATGATCCTTGTGTTTTACCCCGCGCTGTGCCAATGGTTGATGCTATGGTGGCTTTGGTTTTATGTGATCATTTATTAAGGCATTATGGGCAGTGTAAGGTGTTGTAGGCAGTGAGAATTTTATGGGGTGTTTATCTGGAATCCTCCTATTTAATGGCAAAATATTCTTTTTTCCAAAATCTTTTTTTGTCTCACGCAAAGTCGCAAAGAGGAATGCAAGGAGGAGAAATAGGTGGTTGCCATAGAATATTTTTTATTTGCAATTACAAGCCACTGCAAAACGTTTAATTCCGGCTAAATCAGCATGAATGGAAATATTGATATAATTACCATTATTTTCCAACAATTCCCGCACCATTTCTGCCTGTCCTGCCATCATTTCAATTAACCACAGCCCACCAGGACGCAAATAATTAGGGGAAATATCAATTAAATGACGAATATAGTCTAAACCATCTGCACCACCATCTAAGGCTAAATGAGGTTCATGGTTGACTACTTCTGGTTGTAAGGTCAGTACGGTATTACTGGGGATATAGGGCGGATTTGATATCATGCCGCTAAACTGACCTTTGAGGGATTCTAGGGGTTGCCACCAAGAACCTTGATAAAATTGAATCCGTTCCCGAAAACCTAAATCTTCAGCGTTGGTTTGAGCAATGGCTAAAGCGGCTGGACTGATATCTACAGCATGAATAGTGGCGGTTGTGAATGCTTCAGCTAATCCTAGGGCGATCGCCCCACTACCCGTTCCCAGGTCCACCCATTGACCTGCTTTGGCTTCACCGTTAGCAGCAGTTACGGCCAAATCAATCAATATTTCTGTTTCTGGTCTGGGAATTAAGACCGCAGGGGAAACTGTGAGTTGAAACTTCCGCCAAGCTGTCGTCCCTGCAATATACTGAACCGGTAAACGGTCATCTAATCGCCTTTGCCACAATTGCTCTAATTCTGTTAAGGACAATTTTATGGGGATTTGCTGCCATGTTTTGAAAGACTCCAAACGCAGTGCCAAGCGGTCTAAATTAGCTATTGTTAATAATAGCCAATCTACCTCCATTGGGGATATGTCCGAGGCTATAGCTGTTTGAATTGCGGTTTTTCGCCATTGCCAAAGTTCTAATCCAGAAACTACCTGTAGCTGTTGTTCTACCATACGTAAACTTTACTTTTGCGAAGGTTTATTATTCGGTAGAGTCTTTATATATTCCCTTGACATCATATATTCCCTTGACTCCGGAGATGGAACTAACAAAACTTGTTTTAACCAGTCATCATTTTTACTTTGTAAAGTTTTAATTACTTCATCTACAGCTATAACTTGAATGTCCGCTGTCCGATATTTCGGCTTCACTTGGGTTAATAAACCTTGTGCATCTTGTTTACTTAAAAATAGAGGAATGAGTTGCTGTTTTTCGGCTGCGGTTTGAATTGGCACATAACCCTTATCAGCACCAAATCTTACTGCAAATACAGGTAAACCCGAAAATTTATCTACCTTTTGACCACTTTGCCGCAGCAAGTCTAAGGCTCCCTGAATATCTCGATCTACAGGTTTAAAATCAAATATAAGGCGATTAGGCTGATTTTTGGTTTCTCGAATTTGCTGATAAATACTTCCCAGCGGTACTGCTGTTACTTGCAGAGTTTTCACAACTTCATCTAGTTTGGGATTTTTGTCCTTGACCTGTTGTAACTTCTTAATAAACTCTTGAGCCTCTTGACGACTCATATAAACTCTTGTCAACGAATCCCCATCTTTTTGACCATTTTGATTATTAGATAGGGAACGGCTTAAAGGTATACCTTTACCATTAGTAACTAAATAGACAGGCACTCCGTCTAATTTAGCCTTTATTTCTTGTTCTGGTAATGCCAATGCTGGGATATGAGGGACAAGTACCACCCCCAAAAATGTACTGCCAGCCAAACCCAATGTTAAGCTCCAACGAACTAATAATTTCATGATCACTCCTCCCGTCAATAATTTTATTAATGCCAGCAACTAGACAAATTGTGAGATTTATGCACCAATAACCAGTTTCAGTTATATCAATACCTTGTCCAAATCGAAAAAAGTCTTGATTTGTAGGTTGGGTTGACGTATGTTACCCAACATGAGCGTCGGGTTGTGATGATATTATCATCTCTAGAAACTGAATATACGCACTAAAGTTAGTTTATTTTTATTTTTACTTTGCTATTCATTTCCATGATCCCACCCAAAAGCCTGAAAACCCTATTATATGTCTTCTCTAGGAAGAAAGAAGATCCTGATGTTTTGCCATTGAGTCCTCTATTTAGAGACGCTCTAATTGTATCTAACGTTCCCAAAAGGTCAGTTGTCAGGAGGAAAAAAGAAGAAGTAAAATCCCCCTGCCCCCTGCTCCTCTGCCCTATACTTGACTATGTAAAAGGTAACTATATGGTTCTTCTAGGGATTGCACGGTACTAGATTTAATGGCATCTAAATAACGTAGTAATAACTGGACTTGTTGTAAATTGGGACGATAGGAGAGATTGCCTTGCTTTTCAAATAGTGGTGGAGAGTTTATGCCTGCTTTGAGGGAATCAATTGCTTTGTAGTCGAGATTTTCCTGGGAGTGATGGGTCAGCCAAAGGTAATCTGAAGCCGCAGGAATTAAGCCTGGTGGTAGTTCACCTTCTAGGAAAGCCAATAACCGCTGTTGACAGATACGGGTATTGATACCACGACTTTCAAATAATTGCAAGACTTCACCAAAGGTTAAAGAACGGTTGGGCAATAGTTTTAGCAATTCAGAGAATAGGAAATAATCTGTGTATTGTTGTTTAGGTATGTCTAAAACTTGGGGATGCAACGGTAACATAGTTAAACCTAATGCAACTCGACTGCAATTAGGAGCGCCGTTTTCACCAAGGTATAAGTCCTGAATAATTTTGGCATTAGGCAATTTTTGCCGTAACCAACGGTTAATAGTGCCGACGGAAGCCACACCACCGCTGAGGACAGCTTGATTAATAGCTTCGGTGGGAATACCACGGGCTACTAATAATTTGTTAAGCTCTCGATTGAGACGACGGACAAAGGGGACAAAGACTTGACTTTCTAAATCTCGGCGCTGTAATACCCAACGTTGGTCGGCGAATTCTAGGGTAAAGGTTTCTTGGTGCTGTAAAATTAACTTTAATGCCAATGCTGCATCTAATAAGGCTTGTCCCAGGAGAGAACTTTCTAGACGTTGCTGGAGACGAATCCGTGCTTGTGTATCTGGTTCTCCAACTTTGGGTAGTACCAGTCCTTCTAAACCCAAATTAGAGAATTGCATTTGGTCTAAACCGGGAATTGAGGGTTGCCAATGCCAAGGATTAGCATTCGCTTCTTCATGATGAAATTGCCCAGGTTGGCGAAGTTGGCGGGATTTTGGTGGTAATAGTAACTGACAAATAATATCCTGTTCAATGCCTTTACCAGAGTAGGCAAAATTGTGGAGCATGAAGTTTTTATGTACCAATTCTTCCAGATTTGCTGGTATATCTACCAAGGTCATTTCTACTAGGGTTGCCCCAATATTAATTGCTAAAGTGTTACCTACCAGGAGATAATTGCTAGTTTTTAAAGCCCGTAAACCCTGCTTTTCGCTGATTTGGATAGATTGACCATTGGCACTGTCTAATTCTGGCAGTAAACTGGCGATCGCTTCTTCCACAAAAAAGACTTGTTGAGGATGAGAGATAAGTTCGCTAGTCACAATCGCTTCTCGAACGTTAAAGCGATATTGTTCGGTCCAACTGGAAGGACAAGTACAGATGACACCAGCGATATTCTTAATTACCTTGGAAAAAGTTGGTATATTCATTCCCACAGCATTAGCAATTAAAGCTGGTGTGGTACTAGTTTGACTAGCTCTGAGAGTTGATAGTAGCTTAGAGAGCGATCGCACTACCCAAATCAATGGACCTGCGGAAAACTCATTTAATTGCAGCATTGGTTCCCATTTTTGTCGTTCTTGCTGGTAGGGAACTGCTATTTGTAAATAAGGCTTTAACTGTGCTGAATAAAGATGAGGGGAAGATTCTGATTGTCCATTTTTCACCTGATGAGAAGTTGAATTTGTCGGTAAATAAACTTCTGCTGGTAACCGGAATGATTGCTGAAAAGAAGCATCACCACTTTGATTTTCTGCTGACCAATAAATTGGATAAACTACCAATTTAGAGTGATTTAATAAAGCCGCAGAAATTCCTGTCGTGCCAATATCAATTCCTAAATACCAAGTCGTATTTAAATTATCCTCTGGGACAAGATGATTATTTTCATCATTGGGAATTGAGGGTTGAGGACTGGTAATTGGAGTTTGCTCACTGGTAATTAAAGCTTGAGAAAAATCTTCTTTTTCTGCTTCTATATATGTCTGAGTTGTCAAACTTAAATCTACTTCCTGACAGTTATCTAAAGCTATATCCTGATTTTCGGGTTCTATGTGGGAATTATCTGATTGATTGATAACTGTTATTGGTACTTGTTCATGAGTCGTATCTACTAACAAATCAGTCAGAACTGTAATTGTATCCACAGAATTTGGTTCTGCTAACGTAGTGCTGTCAGCTAGACTAGAAACTATCGAACTGTTAATTTCTAATGCTGATAAATCATGATTAACCACTTCAGAAGCAATGGATAAACTTTCATCTTCCTTCAGCAAAATATCAGGAGAAAATGAGAAACTTAGCGGTGAAGAAATTTCAGTATTAAAGAAACTGGCATAAAGTTCAGCTACTTCATCAGTATTTGTTAATTGTAAATCTTTTGCAGATTGTGTTGGCTCTTGTAACAACTCTGTATCCAGATCAATTGGCAATATTTCCGCAGCAGGAAGTTCTACAAGTACATCTTCTGAAGGTGTTAATTGTTCAACAACCGTGGACTCAGCTAATAATGGTGATGCCGCAGTCGGAAGTTCTGTAGATACATTTTCTGAAGGTGTTAATTGTTCAACAACAGAGGACTCAGTTAATAATGGTGATGCCGAAACTATTTCAGTGTTGACATCAGAAATAGAAGACTCATTAATCAAGACTTGTTGTTGTAAATATTGAGTCAAATTATTGAGAAACTTCGCCATCAATTGTTCACCTTGCATCCCCTCATTGTGCATTTTAGCTAATGCTTGGGATAAGGATTGATAATAGGCGTTAATATTCCGTTCTAGGGCTTCAAAAATAGTATTAACAGTTCCATCTAGAGACAGTAAGTGTTGATCTAAATTCCGAGCCAAATTTGCCAACTGTTCTACCCGTTCTGCTGATTCTAAAATAGGTTGAATGGCAGAAGTAATTGCTTCTAAATTCTGTAAATCAGGGTTAATTATTACCGCAGAATTTGATTTTAGATGTGGCACTAAACGACCCATGAGGACTTCTAAAAATTCAGAAATCATTTCGTCTTGGTTCGCTAACTGCTGACTTAATGAATGGTTTTGCAGTCGCTTTTGCTCTAGTTGCCTAATTTCCTGAATCAAATCGGCTCTTTCTGCTAACAGCCTGGATAATTCCGCTTGTAAAGGCTGAATTAAGACCATCAATTCTTGTTTGATTTGTCCTGTTTCAATACTACTAAGCTCTGGTTGATGCGAACCAGACTCAAATACAGATGGAACATTAACCTCTTGGTTAAATTGTGTCAAGAGAGATGAAAATTTTGGTGTGGGAAGTGGGTTTGTAGTTTCCGGTAGGACATCATCTTTTGATACTTCCTCCTCACTCAGTCGCACCAAGAAGTTATGCACTCGTTGTAAAACGTCTTTTTCCTGTTGTCCTTGGTTAGACAGGAACTTAGAAATGCCTTTAGCTGTGTGAGACAGTAAGTGATCAATATCTGCAATTAGTTGGTGAATTTCATCAATATGGGAAGTCACGTTAAATTACCTTAGTTAAAAATGTACAAAATTTTAGAAGATTCAGGTTTAGGTAGTTTTTAAGCGCAGAGCGCAGTCTACGCGATTGCGTGGTGTTATTCATCCACTCTCGTGAGGGATACAGGAAAATCAAATAATACTTCTAAGTAGGTTGGCGTTAAAAATTGTCGTTATGACAAGGGAACAGGGAACTCTTAACTGGGAACAGGGAACTTAAACATGAGTTTTTCCTGTTCCCTCTGAAATTTTTATAACATAGTTGGTGTAATCTCAGACAATCTCTATTAAAGGTGGTTGTAATTTAATGGGTTGCGACAAGTTAACAGAAAATTGCAGTTACGGGAATCAGATAGTCAGTCACGGGTGGCGGATACGTTGCTATTTTTGGCAGAGGGGCAAAGCAAACAAGAGAATACAGGCACGGAAATTCCTAATTTACCCCACCGCGAGTTAAGTAGTTTAAGCGGATTGGCACGGGAAACTGTGACAAGAGTGCTGAGAAAATTAGAAAAAAAGGGTTTAATTGTAAGAGATTATACTCAAAACGGCTTGATTGTTTGATTCTAAACGTAGGGGTTTAGCACTGCTAAACCCCTACACATCTGGGTTCTTTGTCATTTGGCAAAAGTTTAAATCTCACCCGTGTTTAGTATAAGATAGAATTCATATTCCCGATTGGTCAGCTTTGGAAAAAACCATCGTTTAATTTAGTTGCCTGCATGAGTATTGTTGATTTGCTCCCAGAAGAACCAGAGAAAGATTCATCTCCTGAATCTCTTCCCCAAATTCAATTACAGTACCAACCTCTTAAAGTTGAGAGTACCTTGAGGATGGTGGAAACGGCTTTTTTAGCAAGTACGGCGAGTTTAATTTGGTTTATTAATTTTTATTTTCCTTTGGGTCCTGTATTGCGGGTATTTTTTCCTATCCCTATTGCTTTGGTTTATTTACGTTGGGGTAAACGGGCAGCTTGGATGGCAGCAGTGACTTCTGGGTTGCTGTTGTCTGTGTTGATGGGTCCAGTCCGCAGTTTGTTATTTGTCATGCCTTTTGGCTTGATGGGTGTGCTATTGGGGGTGACTTGGTATCGTCGTGTCCCCTGGATTGTTTCGATGACTTTAGGGACGTTATTGGGGACTATGGGGGTGTTTTTTCGGCTGTGGTTTTTGTCTGTGCTATCGGGGGAAGATTTGTGGGTTTATGTGATTAACCAAGTGACAGAAATTATTGAATGGATTTTTTTAAAGTTGGAATTGTTAATGACTCCCAATTTATTATTAATTCAATTAGGAGCGATCGCTTTCATTGTTCTTAATAATTTTATTTACTTGTTTATAGTCCATCTTACTGCTTTGTTACTTTTGGATCGCTTAGGAAATCCCATTCCCCGTCCACCTCATTGGTTGCAAGTGTTGATGGATTATGAGTAGTCCTAACTATGATTTTTTTGATTAATTTGATGAAGATGATTAATTGTAAAAGTCATAACTATGATTTTTTTGATTAATTTGATAAAGATGATTAATTAATCAGGAAAATCAGAAAAATCAGAAAAATCACAGTTTAGATATGATTAATATTTACACACAAGTTCCCCAGGGCAAAGCATGGCTTCATCGTTATCGGGGTAAATTACCGATATTTGCCTGTATTTTGGGATTTACAGAAACGGGTTTAATTCCTGGTATTTCTGCCGCTGGGTTGACTCCACAGGATCGCCAATATACGGCTTGTGCTGATGGAGAATTTCTCTATTACGGTGCTGAACATCAACCCAAGTACCCTCTCCCTCCTTTGACTTCCGGGGCTTCTCCTGTGCTGATTTCGCGGGCGGTGGTGGCTAATTTAAATATCCCTGTGTACTTGTTTAATGCGGGATTACCCCATACTCCACCTGTACCATTAATTGATTTGGGTGGTGCGCCGGCGAAGTGTTTAAGTCAGGGTACAGCTATGGATATAGATACTGTCAAACATTTATTAGTACAAGGATTGCGTTGGGGTGATCAATTAAGTTCTGAATTAAGTTCTCATGGGTATTTAATTCTCAGCGAGTGCGTTGTCGGTGGCACAACAACAGCCTTGGCAATTTTAACTGGTTTGGGCATTGATGCTGTTGGTAAAGTTAATAGTAGCCATCCTGTGTGTAATCACGGACAGAAATGGGATTTGGTGCAAGCGGGATTGGCAAAAATGCCCCCGTCAGTTGATCCTTTAGAACTGGTGGCCGCAGTAGGTGATCCCATGCAGGTGGTAGTAGCAGGAATGGCGATCGCCGCGAGTCGGAGTTGTGGGGTATTATTGGGTGGAGGTACACAAATGTTAGCAGTTTATGCTTTAATTCAAGCGATCGCTTACACATATTCTTTATCTTGGCAACCCGCAGAAATTGTCATCGGCACAACCCGTTGGGTAGCAGAAGATCCCACAGGTGCAACAGTTGATTTAGCCCAAAGTTTACACAAAAATAGCATCCCTCCCTTGTTAGCTACACAATTGAGTTTTGCTAATTCTCGATATCCTCAACTTCAAGCTTATGAACGGGGTTTTGTCAAAGAAGGTATTGGTGCTGGTGCGGCTTGTATCGCTGCCTCTTTAAGTCAAAATTGGCAACAAAATCAATTATTAGCAGCTATTGAAGCCCAACTTGAAGAAATTAGCCGCAATTAATAAGCTCTCTGTCTGAGTAACTGTTCTTCCAAAGCAGCAATCCGATGATATGCAGCGGTTAACTGAGCTGTTAGCCGTTGAATTTGGATTTCTGGTGTTATTTGTTTATCTGTCGTCTGATAATTCATTTCTACAATACCATCTGACAAAATATCTTTATGCTTCAATTCTTTTAACTCAGGCACTGGCTGTTTCTTTTCTAGATAATGTTCTATGACTGGTAACTTATCTAAAGATGAATCTGACAAAGCTTGAGATAGCCGCATATCAAGCCTTTCAATCACTTCATAGATAGCATCAACTTTCTGGCTCAATGTGAGAATTTGTTTTTCTAAAGATTCCATTTAATACCTGCACCAAAAAATATTGTCTCTATGTTATTCACTTTACTGAGGATCTTCGATATACTTATGGATTATTTAACTTTTCATCTTGTTTCAATACCTTAGCCATTTTTTGCAGGTTGGGTTAAGTGACAGCGCAACCCAGCGCTCATGTTGGATTTCATGCTGATTGCTTGGCCTTCACGCAGTGTCCCGCAGGGATACGTTTACGTTCCACAACCCAACCTTGTATCTTAGAGGTATGTTAGAAGAAGTGGTAGATGATCCAGCAAAATTTTTACTGGCGGGTCATCGAGGTGGCGGTAAAACTACTGAACTGCGACGATTAGAACAAAAATTAGGAAATACACATACTGTTATTTGGATAGATACCCAAACAGCCCTAGATAGATATAACATTGGCTATGCTGAAGTTGTAGGTTTTGATTGGTTTGCAAATTGCACAGCAAGCTATTAAAGCAAAAACAGCCTGATAATCAAGTTATTGCTCATCAGTTTTTAACTCAGAGTTTGCAAATCTATCAAGATTTAGATTTACAGAAACAAGCTGGAGAGATAAGCATGATATTGGGTAATGTATAATTCATTACTTATGATTATCAATAGACATCTGGTGAGAATTAAACGTGCGTGGTTTGAAACCCTTGTAGAGATGTTCCATGGAACGTCTCTACAGTTCCCAAAACACAGATACCCCCAGTTCATTTTGTTGTGAACCAGAGGTATCTCATAATTGGTAGACTATAAATCTTTCGGTATACTGAAGTTGAAACCAATATACACTCTTTATTCCCATTTGCATAGTTCTGTAATAACAATTTATTTAAGTTTTGTATACTTTTAATTATTTCTTTATATTTAAGATTAATTAAGCCAGCAAATATCCTGTTTTTCTTCCCTTGCACTAGCAGCATTTTGGTGATAAATACCGCCTAAATCAGCTAATTCGGCACTTAATGATCGGAAATTAAGTTATTCTGAAGCTTATTTGCAAAAAATATGGAAACATTGAATATGGAACGCACTATTTCATTTTTAGGCATTTGTGTTTTCATCAGTATATGCTACGTCCTGTCCGTGAGTCGTCAAGCTGTGCGTTGGCGGACAGT
The DNA here is from genome assembly GCF_009711925.1 of Dolichospermum sp. UHCC 0352. Lineage (NCBI taxonomy): Bacteria > Bacillati > Cyanobacteriota > Cyanophyceae > Nostocales > Aphanizomenonaceae > Dolichospermum > Dolichospermum sp. UHCC 0352. Next base: position 11,509 of record NZ_VIKY01000288.1, read on the forward strand.
CGCCTGGGGATTGGGGTTAGAATTTATTTTGGCTATAGTCATTCTCAAGACCCCTTGGGGTTTGAACTTATTTAAATCCTTGGGAAATATCGTTGGTAACTTTTTAGCTTTTTCTGATGTTGGTGCAAAATTCGTCTTTGGTGAAAACTTCAAAGATCATCTGTTTGCTTTTGAAATTCTCCCCACAATTATCTTTTTCTCATCATTTATCAGTATTCTTTATTACTATGGCATTTTGCAAAGAGTTGTCAATGCCCTAGCATGGTTGATGATGAAAACCATGAAAACATCAGGTTCTGAATCTTTGTCCTGTGCGGGAAATATCTTCTTGGGACCAACAGAAGCAGCACTCATGGTCAAACCTTACCTAGCAAACATGACAAAATCTGAATTGCACGCCGTCATGACTGGTGGTTTTGCTACCATTGCCGGGGGTGTACTAGGTGCTTATTTGTCCTTTGGAATTCCGCCAGAACATTTAATTGCGGCTTTTTTCATGACTTCCCCTGTTTCTCTAATAGTATCTAAAATCATGTATCCAGAAACAGAAGTATCGGAAACTACTGGAACAGTGAATATAGAGATCAAAAGTAATTATGTTAATGTTCTTGATGCTGCGACTTCTGGGGCAATTGATGGCGTAAAATTAGCGGTTAATGTTGGAGTCATAATAATTGCTTTTTTGAGTTTATTAGCCGCTGTGAATGCCAGTTTAAGTTGGTTGGGGAGTTTGGCAGGTTATCCGCAATTATCTTTAGAAGGGATGTTATCTTTAATTATGTTTCCCGTAGCTTGGTTGATGGGTATACCTTGGGCTGACTGTGGACAAGTTGGGGCATTATTAGGTAAAAAGACGATTCTTAATGAATTTATCGCCTATTTGGATTTAGGAGAAATGATTAAGAAACAAGAAATTTCTCAACGTTCAGCAATTATTGCCACTTACGCTTTGTGTAATTTTGCTAATATTGGCTCAATTGGCATTACTATTGGGGGGATGACAGGAATAGCACCCAACCGCCAACAAGACTTAGCCCGTATGGGTGTAAGAACTATGATTGGTGGATTATTAGCGGGTTTTATCACTGCGGGAATTGCGGGGATTTTGATTTAATAATATAAAATGATGCCTTGCTGTTGTCCTAAAAATAATTTAAATCAGGTTGAAAATAAACTATGAAATTGGCAGCAATCAATCCTATCAAAACATCAATTAGAGTTATAATTTTAGGCATTTGTTTAGCGAAAGGAAATGTTTTTGCTCAAACATTATCACTTTCCCCTAACTTGATTGGTTTTGATACTCCTGAAGGTGAAACATTATTAATTGCTAGTAAATCAAAAAGTGATTTTTTCCCATTAAGTACACAATTTGTCACCCAAATTAATCAGGCATATTGTGGAGTTGCTAGTATGGTGATGGTGCTAAATAGCTTGAAAATTCCTGCACCAGAAGCACCACAATATAAACCATTTCGAGTATTTACCCAAGATAACTTTTTTAGTAATGAAAAAACTAGAAAAGTCGTAAATTCTGAAGTTGTTTCCCGTCAAGGTATGACTTTAGATCAGTTAGGAGGATTATTGGAAAGTTATGATGTGCAAGTTAAGGTGTATCATGCTGGTGGGATAAATTTAGCAGAGTTTCGCAAGTTAGCAGCAGAGAATGTAAAGCAACCAGGAAATTTTATTATTATTAACTATTTACGTCAGGAAATTGGTCAAGAACGAGGTGGACATATTTCGCCTTTAGCTGCATATAACGAGTTAACCGATAGATTTTTAATTATGGATGTTTCGCGCTATAAATATCCACCTGTTTGGGTGAAAACAGCAGATTTATGGAAGGCAATGAATACTGTTGATTCAACAGCAGCCAAGACGCGGGGGTTTGTATTTGTGAGTAAGAATAATTGATGTTTATCTACAGGGAACAGGGAACAGTTGTTACCAAAACTGTAACGATTGAGGATTTATGAATCTGTGGATGAGATAGTGAACAATTAGTAGATTAGCAACGTCTTTTGCAATAGACACCCGAAAATCTGGAGTAATTGAGGAAATAATTATGAATTCTATCACAACCAATTTTCTGCAACGACGTTATGGGGTAAGTTTGGGCAGACGTTATGTTTTAGCAGCCGCTAGTGTTATGCTATTAGGTGCGTTTGCTTATTCCTCGATAGATAACAGCAATAACGTTTTTACTAGATCTTATCTACCCAATACAGAACTAGGCTTTTTACCAGAAAGTCTAAAGACACGCTCGTTTCCCACTTACCGCGAGGTCTTATGAAACACTCAAGGAATTATTGGTTTCTACTTTTGGAGATGCTTCTGGTGTCATAGGTGTGGCTATATCATCCAGAGAAGAGTCTTCTGGATCAAGACTCAGTGCTGAGGGGCGAATAGCACTGATGATGCTTTTAATAACCACAGCGCAGGGGACAGCCACGATTACTCCTAAAAGTCCGCCAATTCTCGCTCCAGTTAAGACAGAAATTAAAATCCAAACGGGGTTTAAACCCGTAAAACTGCCTAAAATTCGGGGTGCAATCAGATTTTCGAGAATTTGCTGCACGATTACGGCAGCTATTAAGACCCTCACCCCCATAGAAACATCTTGGAGTGAAACCAAAGAAGTTGTCAAAGCGATACCCACAGAACCGCCAAAGGGGATAAGTGCCATGACTCCAATAGTTAACCCAAATAATAGACCAAAGGGAACTTTCAGCCATAAAAAGGTAGGAATCAGCGCGGAAGCCATGCAGGTTGATAAAATTAATTGGGTGATAAAAAAGTTTTGAAAGCTTAAACGGACTGTTTTGGAAAAGGGAGCGCGAAATTTAGAAGGTAGCCATTCTACTAAACTTTGCCAAAGTTCACCGCCATGCTGTAATAAATAAAACGTTAATACCATTGTTAGTAGGAAATCCAACAAACTGGTAACAGTGATCACGGCTAGATTTAGCACCTGTCCAGCTATGGACTGTAATTGTCCTTTGACGCGATCATTGATTTGGGCGGCTAAAGCATCTAAGTTAATGGGTAAACCTACACTTTCTGCCTTGCCATTGAGTATCATTAATTGTGAACGTCCTGAATCAATTAAGTCTGGTAAACGCGCCACCAGTTGTTGGGCTTGAGTCAGGGCGAGAGGAAACAGGGTGACACCTAGAGCTAATAAAATGGATAATGCTAACAAAAATACGAGGATGGCTACTTGCTCTCGTTTTGCTCCGTGATTTTCCATCCAACTTACGGGATAGTTGAGTAAAAATGCTATTACCGAAGCTCCGACTAAAATAACGATCAGGGAGTGAAAATAATTGAAAATTGCGGCAATAGCCCAACCATTGAGAACTAATAACGGTGCAAGTAGCGCGATCGCTAAGTATCTCGCTATAGGTGTCAATGTTTGCCACCAATTGAGTAGCTTACGTGTTTGCATTTTTAGGTAATTACACTATAGAACTAAATTGATTTCTTCTTGACAAAGTATTAATCCCATGGAAGTTGGTCATTGGTAATTGAAATTGTTAATTGCCCCTACCTAATTAGCAACTTAGGTTATTATCTCTAACTTAATGACTATTATTCACCATCTCTAGTTTATGATCACATCAACCACTATGGATAACTTGCCAGCAAAAGATACAGATATCTCAAAAACACAACTTATTTTATATTTGATTCCCATTATCGGCTTTTTTCCCTCGCTGTGGACTCTCTACCAGCGTCAGGGTAGCCGGGAACAAGTTACTGCCAGCCGTTTATCTATTACCTTGGCCTTTATCTGGATGTTAGGTTATTTATTGTTAACTACTGGAGCAGCAACAGATCTTTTGACACTGCGCTTGTTAATTCTCAATAGTTTTCTGACTTCTGGTTACTTTTTAGTCAGTGTTTGGTTGATTTTCCGGGTCATTCAAGGCAAATCTTCCCGTTTACCAGGATTTAGCAACTTGGCAGAGCGACTATGGCATAAGTATTAAATAGCAAATCGGAAAATCATAGAAATTATCGCAGCCCGTTACAGATTGCCGGAAGTATAAATTTGAAATCAAAATCTCAAGATTAATAAAAAGGCTTTCACCCCTAACCCCTGGTTTGTGAATTCTGTTGTATATTCGGAGGTTTATTATAGCAAATTTGATGAGAAGTTAGCTATTATAGTCTGATTTGTTTGGGATGTATTGAGTCGGCAAATTTACTTTATTTAAAATCGTAGGTGAGAGGAAGTCTGTGACTAGTCAAAAAACATCAGCAGCACAACAAAGAGCCGCAAAAGCTAAATATAAGGGGAAAGGGCAAAATTCCCGCCCATCAAAATTAGGACGGTGGCTATGGTTTGCGGTGGGTATGGGTGGGATTGCCCTAGTATCTGGACTTGCAGGGGCGTTGTTGGCGGTTTCTTGGGAAAGTACGCCTTTGCAACAAGCTCAACTCAGTCCCCAGGAGGAAGCGGTATTTGATGGGGATAGTATTTCTGGCAATGGGTTACAATTTTCCCAACTAACTCGTCCTGTTAATATCCTGCTAATGGGGATGAGCGTACTGCCTCCAGATGTCCAAAACCCCCCTTCTGACAGCAAAAATCTGAGTTATTTACCCCAAATTAATTCTTTTGACGGTCTTTCTGATGTCATGCTGTTGATCAAATTTGATCCAGAGACAAAAAAAATAGTCATGCTTTCTGTGCCTAGAGATACCCGTGCAGAAATTGAAGGGTATGGAGTGAAAAAAATTAATGCGGCTAATGCAGAGGGTGGACCAGCGTTAACGGCGAAAACCGTTAGTAATCTTTTAGGTGGAGTAGGAATTGATCGCTATATTCGCATTAATGTTTTGGGCGTTAGTAAGCTAATTGAAGCTTTGGGGGGAGTGAATATTTATGTTCCCAAAGATATGAAATATCGGGATGATTCCCAGCATTTATACATTAATTTAAAAGCGGGTCAACAACATCTCAATGGTGAACAGGCATTGCAATTACTCCGCTATCGTCATGATGAACTGGGAGATATTGGTCGAATTCAGCGCCAGCAAATGGTGTTGCGGTCCTTAATTGAACAGACTCTGAACCCGACAACCATCACGAAATTACCAGACATTCTCAATGTTGTTAAGGAAAATATTGATACTAACTTATCTGTTGAGGAATTAGTAGCGCTGGTTGGTTTTGGCTCAAAAATCAATCGCTCGAATATGCAAATGTTAATGCTACCTGGACGCTTTAGCGACAATCATGAGTTTGATGCCAGCTACTGGGTTCCAGATGGGCGGAATATTGCGAAAGTAATGACGCAGCATTTCGGTTTAGAAGCGAAGACGGCAGAAATATCGTTTGCTGAACCTAGTCATCTGCGTGTAGCTATTCAGGATAGTACAGGGAACAATCGCTCTCAATTGCGTCCCCTAATTAGAACATTGGAAAAAGCTGGATATAAAAATATCTTTGTCTCCAAACCCTGGGGACAACCCCTGGATATAACTCACATTGTGGCACAACAAGGAGATGGAGATAGTGCCGAATCAGTCCGTAGTCTCTTGGGATTTGGGGAAGTACGCGTAGAAAGCACTGGTAATATCGGTTCAGATATTACTATTCAGATAGGAAAGGATTGGTTTCAAAACCAGGCTATTTTCCAAAACTCCACCAGTCCGTAAGCCCTATTGATTACAAACATCTTTACTGAACTTAAAATTTCACAAAAGTCAGCAGTTATGGATTAGAGTCCAAAGAGACAAAGTCACCAATTATCCTCAAGAATGAATCATCAAAAGCAAAGTTGGATTCCGTTCTTCTTGCCAAAATTATGATTGTTTGATCTTGATGAATAAATCTTCATACTCTTTCATGACTGCTGGAGGTAAGGGGAGTATAAATTCACTTTTGGCCAGAATTTCAGCATCAGTTAATAATAAATTCTGTAACTGTTTCTGAATATCCCCCAGGACCATAGCATTGTCCACAGGAGAATTGCTTTTAGTTAGTAAGGCAATTTGTTTAGAGGTATTGGGTTGTAAACAAAAATCTAACCATTGATATGCTAAACCATCATTACTAACACCTGTAGGACTTACCCATAAATCAGTCCAAATTGCTGTTCCTGATTGGGGAACAACTGCGGCAAATTTTTGATAACGACTGATTACCGGAATAATATCATGAGACCAACCAACTGCTAACCAAGTATCCCCAGTAATTAATGGTTCTAGATAGTTTTGAGAATCATAGAATTTGACTTGTTGATTTAATGCTTGTAATTCTGGTTTTAGTGCAGAAATTTGCTTGATATTTTCCGTGTTATAAGATTTTCCTAATTTCTTCAAAACTAAACCAATTACTTCTCTGGGATGATTAAGTAAAGAAATCCGATTTTGTAATTCACTCCGCCATAAATCACTCCAATCTGTTGGTTTCCAACCTAATTGTTGAAACTTTTCTTGATTATAAATAATTACTGTATTCCCCCACCGATAAGGAACACCCCAAATTTTACCTTCTTGATCACGCTTAATTAGTTGTTGCCATTTTTCATTTAAGTTAGCTAAATTTTTGATATTTGTTGTTGCTAATGGTTGAATTAGTTTTTGATCAATTGCTGCTTGTAACCAATAATCTCCCAAGGTAACTAAATTAGCAGTCGGTGATTTTTGATTTTGATTAAATGGTAAATAACGAGTCCATTCTTGCTGATTATTAGTTGGCGGTTGTTGCCAAGTCTGTAATAATTTAAATAACTCCTGAAGCTGATTCACTGGGGTAAATTTCAATTTTCCCCCTTGAGTTACAGTTTTCCGAAACTGATTAACTACCTGACCAGGAATAGAATTTTTTAATAGCTGTACATTTAAGGGAGGTTGCTGGTTTGTTCCGCATCCTGTGATCAATTGAGAAAGTGTTAAGGTACTTGTACCCAATAAAAAAGATCGTCTGTCCATTGATTTTACAGTTGGTGAATATAGCCATCCTCAATCATAGCTTGAGTTTGATGGGGCAATTTTACATATTGAGCTAAAATAGATAAATAAAAATTTACCGCTTGCATCAGCAAAAAAGACACGCAAGACTTGAAAAGTTAAATAATCCATAAGATACAAGGTTGGGTTGTGGAACGTAAACGTATCCCTGCGGGACACTGCGTGAAGGCCAAGCAATCAGCATGAAATCCAACATGAGCGCTGGGTTGCGCTGTCACTTAACCCAACCTACAGAGAATGGACAAGGTATTGTTACTAATACCGAATTTTTAATTGTTATCGCCAACCTAGCCAGCGTAAGCTAGGGACAACTAGGTAATGGCTTATACTCAAGGAAAAACTAATTAAGATACTCACTAAACTAAAAAAACCTATGGGTGAAAATACATCCAGCCCTTGTGGTTGGCTGGAAAAATGGAATAAATGCAGTCCCAATCCTAAACCCACGAAAATGGCTATCAAGTTGGCGCTACCTAAACCTGCAATGACAGCATAAGCGATTTGATGACTGCGAAGACCTAAGCCGAGGGTTAAGAGGGGAAGTGAGATTAAAATCCATGTGACTAAGCTTTCCGCCGGATTTGGAGTGGTGATGAATTGACAAGCTACCCAGCCTAAACTGTAGCCAATGAAACCCATTAAAGCTGTGATCAGAAACCGCCGCTTTTGCCCAAAACAACCTGATAAGGTTAATCCCCAACCTGTTCCCAAACCTGCAAAACCATAAACTATAGTTTCTGCGGCTATATAAGGTTGTTTTTCGACTAATGTTGGTAATGGATAGGTTAGTAATTCTAGCCAGCGATCGCCTAAACTGGTATGGTAAGCCAGGACAAAACCAATTATAGTCCCGATTCCGGCGCAGATACTTGTCAGAATCATCACCCAAATAGTCGCCAAACAAGCTAATAAAAATTTATATATTCCCTCAATTATAAATACAGTAGTATTACTTATGAATTGAGTAATATCAGTAATTGATGTTACGACAAAATGACCTGCGCTGATCAATAACCCCTTGTGTGGACGTAAAGAAGCAATCTTGATTAATCGCTTATAAATAATAGCTGCATCCGCTGGACGAAATTTCGGATCATCCTGTACCATCTCATCAAGCAAGTCCGCTAAATCTGATTTAATCTGTCGGTAATTACGCCAGCGTAATTTACCTGTCAGACTATCTTCTAAGTCTGGCGGATACTTACCTGTTAGTAGTTGAATTATAGTCCGTCCTAAAGCATAAAAATCTGCGGCTGGGCCAACATTACCACCGCGAATTTGTTCGTAAGGACTATAACCGGAAGAGTACAAGCGTGTAGAGGTGGGATGCGATCGCAAAACTGAACCACTAAATTGTTTAGCGCCGCCAAAATCAATTAGCACCAATTTATCATCCTTCCCAGGGGTTGCGGGTGTAGAAGTACGCAACATTAAATTAGAAGGTTTTATATCTCGGTGAATAATTTGGCGTTGATGTAATTCCTGTAAAATCTGTACAGCTTGAATAAACCAACCTATTACCAAATCTTCGGAACAACCTTGAGGAGAATTTATTAATACTTCCTCTAAAGTGTAGCCATTGATTTTTTCCATCACCAAACATGGTAATTGATAGGGTTTAGGGTTAACCAAATTAATTTGAAAATATCCGTCAGCATCAACTGTTGGTACGCCAGAGTTACGGAAACTACTTAAAACTTCCGCTTCTTGCTTGAATAATTCCAGCGCCTTGGGTGAGGTTTCTACCAGCACCTTCAGCACTTTTTCTGTCTGTGTCTTTTCATCCCAAATTGTGTAAATTTGGGCAAATCCCCCCGCACCGAGAGGTTTAAGAGAGAAATAACGATCTAACAGATGCAGCGGTGCGCCACAACTGTTACAGAATTTGTTTCCCCAGGGTTGAGGATAGGGACGTTGACAATGGGGATTTATGCAGTGAACCGAGAAGCAACCGTCCATTAAGGCTTTTAAAGATTAAAATATAAAAATCAATCAATTCTCAAAACTACTAATTATCGGCCTTTGAGCATTTAAAATCAAGTTATTAACTATTTTCCAGAATGCTCAACCCATGCTTAATGTTAACACATGATTAGTATAGTGTATTTGTATTGTTAGCGTTAATGTTAATCATTGGAGTATAATTAAGCGGTAAATAAGTTTTTACTGTTCCCGGGGAATAATTACTGTAAATGTTGTTCCTTGTCCTACTTGACTATCTAAGATAATTTTGCCTTTGTGCAAATCTACACATTTTTTCACTATGGATAATCCCAAACCTGTGCCAGAAATCGAACCGACGTTAGAGGCTCTATAAAAAGATGCAAATAAATTAACCTGATCTTTTTCAGGAATACCGATGCCACTATCGGTGATTTTAAAGATCAGTTGGTCATTTTCTTTTGTTAAATTAAAATCAACTAAAGTTTTTCCAGGTGAGTATTTAATGGCATTAGTCAGTAAATTAGTGAGAATCTGATGCAAGAGTTTTTGATCAAAATTAACAATTAGAGAACTGTCTGCAACTCCTGCGCCTAAGTTCCAAGAAAAGTCAATGGTATGGTGCTGACAAGTAGTTTCTATTTTCTCTTTGAGATCATGACAGAAAGTAATTATATCACTTAATTCTGGGTTAAATTCTATTTTTTCAGCTTCAGCGCGGTTGATAGTGAGGACATCGTCTAGAAGTTGAATCATCCGAGTAATAGCTTCTTGGATAGTTTCTAGGTGTCCCTGTTTATTTTCTGAAGTGAGGCGATCGCCAAAGTTTTGTAAAATGCTTGTAGATGAGGAGATAATGGTTAGAGGTGTGCGAAACTCATGGGATGACATTGTCATAAAGCGCGATTTCATTTCGCTAATAGCCTTTTGTTTTTTTAGTGCCTCAATTATCTCATTTTTAGCTTGTTTAATTGGAGATATATCCCTAATAATAGATGCTAAATTAGTGGTTCTTGCTGTTAGCTGATCCTTGATTAATAAAAAATAAGCGATACTATAAATGATTGTTCCTGTTTTCAAGTTACAAAATTTTAATTCTCCTTCCCAACTTCCTATTTCTAATACAGTTGGCAAAATCTGTGATTCAAATAAATTTCGCTCCTCTGGACAAAGATAATCTAATATATTTACTTCTGAATCATAATTTTCACCAATTAAACCGATCATTTTCTTCGCCGCATCATTCATAAAAATTGTTTCTCCATTAAGATTAGTAATAGTAATAAATTCTGAACTATTTTCCACTATCATGGCTAGTTTTTGTTGTTCTGATGCTAGTTTGTTGCGTTCTTTTTTCAGTAAATTAATATGATCGCTTAAAGCTATGGCTAAAAAAAATAATAAGCCAATTACTTCAAGACGAATAAATGCTTCAGTCAATGGATTGACAGATAACCAACCAAGGTAGGTAGCACACAACATAGCTATACCTAATAAAAAGCAGCTAAATGCTAAAATAGCAAATCGAGCCGGAGTAAAACCTTTAGACCAGATGTAGAAACTAGCATAAATCATCACTATAGACATAATTATCAACAACAACATAATAATAATGATGCTATTACGAACAGGAAAATACCAATTAAATAAAGTATATCCCACACTAGTCCAGCGAAACCAATTCATGAGTTTGTAGAGTTGATAACTATAAACACGCACTTGCAAAAATGAGATAAAGAAGCTGGAACAGCCTACTAGAATAATGCATAGAAATATTAATAAAACAGGAATGTTATATCCAGGAAATTCTGGCCATAGATATTGGAAGGCCAAACCATATCTGATGAAAAACTGACCACTCACACCAATTATGAAAAGAATATAGTATTGGTAAACAACATCTTTTAATAAGCAAACCAGCAGTAAATTTATGATTACAAAACTCAATAAAATCCCATAAAATCCACCCAGTAATAGTTGCTGGGTAGAACTACTTTTATAGTAAGCAAGAGGTGTCCAGAGAATGACATCAATGGCTATAGTTCCCTGACTGGTATATCGCAAATAAATAGTCTTTTCTTCATCTACAGCTAAAGGGAGGATAAATATAAGCTTACGATCTGACAGTTCACGATTAGAAAAAGGCAGTAAGCGACCAATTTGTTTTTTAATCCAGGTATTTCCTTGAGGAATATATAATTCCACCTGATCCACATTATTAGGTGCGCCTTGAAGATACCATTCTGAGGTGACAGTGCTATGATTTTGTAACTTTACCTTAGCCCAAATTGCAGATTTAGAGAAGCCCATATTCGGGATATCTGTATGACTGGGGGTAAATTTTTGTGGCTGTTGACTAACATCTGCTATTGTTAACTGTTGGGTTGGATCTTGGAAAATTTCTACAGATTTTCCCAGTTTATATTGTTCTTGTTGGTCATGTAATACTACGGTATTGCTTGTTTCTAAGGGATTATTAGTGTTAGCAGGTTGGAACGTTCCCAACAACATTACCACTCCCATCAGTGATAATAAAAACCATAATACAACTATAAAATACTTAGGTAAGTTCAATTCCTTATACATTTGTGATATTTGTAACATAGCACCTCAAAATTTTAACAACTATATCCATCTCCAGTTAGAGGAAAATTGTCATCAGAAAACATAGCACGATTAGTATAATCACCGCTAGTTTCTTGATCAAGAACTGAAATACCGTACCTGTTTCCGTGCCACTATCAAAATGTAGTCTATGGTGGGCGATAATATCCATTAAATCATTAGGTAATAATCCCTGATAACTAGCTTTTTGCAAATTGTCTGTGGCAATATAATATTTTGGTCTACCTTGTTGACTATAAAATAAACCCGTGGATAAATCATAACGACCATTAGTGAGGAATTTTAAAGTCATAAATGGGTGAGTTGTTCCCCCTTTACGAAGGTTAATTTCAATGGCTTGAATATCCCATTTACCATCACCTTTATCAACAGTCACAAAGTCAACTGCAAATCTTTCCAAAGCTCCTTTCTCTGCTAATTTTTTGCCAACTCTTAAACCTAATTCCTGTAACTCACAGCGATAATTTGCATCCGCAGGAAAACGACAACCTATATAAATTTGCCCGTCTGGACCCCCTAAAATTTGGTCATGGGTAGAAATAATTTCTACTTCTCCATTGGGTGTAATTCTGCCTTGAACACTGGGAGAATTTTTGATTTCTCCTTCGATAAAAGCTTCAACAATTGCCCCTAATTCGGGAATGCGTTGGGAAAAATTTGCCCAAGTTTCTTGTAAAGATTGAAAGCGTAAATTTAGAAAGCGATCGCTAATAGCTGCTACCCTGTGAATATGATCAGCTTTTCCCGGTGCAAAATCCATTATTTGTCTTAGATCTAAGAGTGCATTTCCCTCTCCTGAAAACCCTTCATTCAACTTAATTACCATTCTTTGTAATGTGGGTTGACGTTCCCACAAATCAGCCGCAGCATTGGCTAGATCGTTGGTATTTCTGACTAACTCACTACCGTCGGGAAGGGGGACATCACTTTCTTTGAAAATTTGTCTGCTGCCGCTTTTTGTTCCCCAAATTTGTAAATCTGGTGCAGCAGCATATAGAGGTACACCCAACTTTAGAGATAATTCCGATTCCCAAAAAGTAGAATTATAACAGACCATAAAAGCCTTATCTAACCGCAAAGCCTTGTGAATTCTTTCTAATAAGCGAGGACGTTCCAATATTTTTTGACTCAGAGGTTTTAAAGAAGAATCATAAGTAGAAAGTAATAATAACCGATGACGAGCATGAGAAAAAGGAATACCCGGAAGTAATTGCAGATAATAGTCAATAATGCTAGGATGAAGCGGCATTGAAGTCACATAAATCAACCTAGTGCGGGGATTTCGTAACCGCATTAACGAAAAAAGTAACCTTTCCTCATAATGCTCACAGCCTTCCACCTTGAGTAATTCCCGCTGATCTATACTCAAAGAAGGAATAATTAAAATATCCGCTTCACTATTATCGAATAACTCGCTAGTTTTCCAGCGATCGCGTAAAGTTAATTGTAAACTCCGAAATTTATCAACTTCCTGAAAATCATCAATATTTAGTGTCACCATATCCCCATACCCATACTACTTCCTTACCTAATATATACCCCAAGAGAGAGTGCAGATAAAGATTGTAAATGTATCGTTTTGTTAAATATAAAAATCTCCATCTCTTCATTCTCCACCTCTGCGACCTCTGCGCCTCTGCGGTTCGTTAAAAAAAATTACAGTTCACCACACAAACAAATGCCATATTAATTAATAAAAATTTCAGACTAAAGACAGATAAATAAATATTTAATAACTAATATAATTGCGAAATGGAAATAGATAAATATTAAAAAATCCACTTATGGCATCTCCAGAACCATTACATGATACAGAATTAGTAGATTGTGCTAGAGCAAACGCCAACCAGGGAATAGAAACCGCTGCGTGTCAGTGTGGTTATGGGGATGATATTAATACATTTGCTCAAGAATTACGCCAAGCTTGTGAAAAAATGAATTTGCAAGTTAAAGAACTCAAAGAATTGATTACCGATCAGGATATAATGTTAAAACTGGGTGCTGGAGAAATTATTGCCCCTGAAACAGCATCAGAACTTTGATACTGTCCTTTTGTAGCGAATTTTCAAATCATAAAAATTGCACTTTGTCAATTCTTTGACAAAAGAATATTACTTAAAGCCTGATAACTGCGTGTAGTGTCACCACAACATAGCGCAATTTGAGCAGAAAACAAATCAACTTATTTATTGATTTTATCCTCAAAAATGGTAAAATATATAGAAAAACAGACTTGTACTAGTACACAACGGCGTAAGTCAATCAACCATTAAAAATTTGACAAAAGCTTGTGTAATCTGCTTTTTTAATTTTTAATTTTTAATTTTTAATTCCGCACTGCGGTACTAGCTTCGGTCTCAATAGCAAAGGTTTAGAGATGTTGACTTCATCGGAAACTCCTATAATTGCAGCCATTGTGCTGATAGCGTCCGGCATTTTAGGCTGGGGCTTTTATCGCGCCAGACCTTTTGGTAAACTAGGCATCTTAGCCTGGTTACAATCCCTCGTTTTAATGACTCCCTGGCTTTTGTTCTTTGGATTATTTGCCGCTGGGATTTATATCAACATCGTTGGTATCTTATTCTTAGTGGTAGCTTCCGCTGGATTGTATATTTTCCTGGGTAGAAAATTACGGGACGCGGGACAAGATGCTATTCTCAAACAACGGGCAACAGAGCGACTCGCTGCCCAAACTGCAAGCGAAGGTGATAAAGACAGTTCAGTCGTAGTATCAGAACTACAATTAGCACCAACACCCATACCTGAAGCAGATTTAAGCCTAATTAGAGGCATTTTTGGCATTGACACATTTTTTGCCACCGAAACTATTCCCTACCAAGAAGGAGTAGTTTTTAAAGGCAACTTGCGCGGAGAACCAGAAGCCGTTCACAACCGACTGACGAAAACTTTACGAGAACGGTTAGATGATAAATATCGGCTGTTTTTGGTAGAAGATACTGACAGTAAACCTGTGATGATTGTTCTCCCTAGCCGCACAGACCCCCAACGCACCCAGTTAGCACAAAAAGCTTTTGCGGTGATCTTGTTGATAGCAACTATCGCTACCAGCTTAGAAGTGGGGGGTATATTACAGAATTTCGATTTATTCAGTAACCCCGAACGCTTTGCCGAAACCTTACCTATTGCCTTGGGTTTATTGGTAATTTTGATCTCTCACGAAGTGGGACATTGGTTATTAGCACGTCGTCACCAAGTTAAATTAAGTTGGCCATTCTTTTTACCAGCGGTGCAAATTGGTTCTTTTGGGGCAATTACTCGGTTTGAGTCCCTTGTCCCTAGCCGGAATGCTTTATTTGATATTGCTTTGGCTGGACCGGCTTTTGGGGGGATTACTTCCTTACTATTACTGGTAATAGGATTGCTACTGTCCCACCCAGGCAGTTTATTTCAATTACCCAATCAGTTTTTCCAAGGTTCAATTTTAGTCGGTAGCTTGGCACGAGTTGTCCTCGGTTCGGCTTTACAATCTCCGTTGGTGAATATTCATCCTTTGGTAATTGTTGGTTGGTTAGGATTAGTCATTACTGCTTTGAATTTAATGCCCGCTGGACAATTGGACGGGGGGAGAATTGTACAAGCGATTTATGGACGCAAAACCGCAGGGAGAACCACCTTTGCGACGATAGTTTTACTGGCTATCGTATCATTAGGTAATCCTTTGGCGATGTATTGGGCAATTGTGATTTTGTTTTTACAACGGGATTTAGAACGTCCTAGTTTGAATGAAATCAGTGAACCAGATGATGCTAGAGCGGCTTTATGCCTTTTGGCTTTGTTTTTAATGATTGCTACTCTTTTACCTTTGACTCCGGCTTTAGCTGGGCGTTTGGGTATCGGTAGTTAGGAATTTTGGCGTTGCATAGAATTATGTTTCGCGCAAAGGCGCAAAGGAGCAAAGGCGCAAAGTTTATGCTTTTAAATTTTTCACTTTCATCCTTTAATTCTGCAACGCCAGATTTTCTTTACCAATTTTCTACGGTTTCCAGTTTGCTAATAGGTTGGGGTAGTTTGTGGGTGTGGGGAATATTTTTTGCCATGTTTGTTGACGTTGTTGGGGTTTTTCTTGGCTCATGTTCCAGAGGGTTTCGTAGAAGAAGAAGGAAATACCAGCAAATTTTTGCTCTCGTACTTTTTCTATTTGGGTTTTGATTTGTTCCATGGGAACTGTACGATTTTTTAACCCACTTAAAATGCCAATGCTGACGGGAATATGAGTTTGGGCTTGTTTGACTTCGGGATATTCTAATTCGCTGATAAAGACGTTTAAATCATTTCGATAAATCTGTAAAACTAAATCTTCAATTATTCCCATTCTTTCCCATTTCTGCCAATCTGCAAGGAAGTATTCGTAGGAAAAACGCTGGGGATTAGGAGCAACGGAAACGATACAATCTTTTTTATTTGCTTTAATTGCTGTAAAGACTCGTTTCATAAAGTCGGTGATTTTGTTCGCTCTCCAATTTACCCATTCTGGATCTTTGAAGTCTGCGGGAGGAAGTTTTCCTTGGTGTTCTTTTTTGTATAATGCTGTGGTGTAGGCATCATATCCTAGTTCTGATGGTAAGCCGAAATGGTCATCAAATTGAATCCCATCAATATTATAGTTTTTGACTATTTCTACTATCAAATCTTGAATAAATTGTTGCACTTCGGGACGAAAGGGATTTAACCAAACTCGGTTATGTGTTCCTTCTTTGACTATTTTTGTGCCATCTCTGCGGTTTGTCAACCAAGTAGGACGATTTTTAGCGAGGAGAGAATCAGCAGGTGCCATAAAGCCAAATTCAAACCAGGGAATTACTGTTAAATTTTGTTTATGTCCCTCGGTGACTATTTCTTTGAGCATATCTCGCTTTTGCAGTCCGGGGGTAGGGTCAACTGCTTTACCAATAACTTTGGCTGCGACTTTACTAGGATAAAGTGTATATCCCCAATTCCAGACGGCGGGATAAACGGTGTTAAAGTTGAGTTGTTGTAATGTTCGTAAACTTTGTTTTAGACGATTACTCTCAAATAAAACGTCACTATCAATATTTGTTAACCATACTCCCCGTAATTCTGTGGATTTAGGAATTTGAGCATTTAAGGGGAATGATAGCATGAAGAATGCAATCATACTCACGGCCATAATAGCTGCTAAAAATCCTAGTTTTTTAGTTTGACGTTCCCATTTTATCAATATTTTTTTCATTAGTTAAGTCTTTGAAAGTCGCGTAATTTTTACATTTATTAATTGTTGTTGGGTTGCGCTTTGCTTAACCCAACCTACAATTACAACTAGAAGATAAGCTGAATATAAATTTCTATTTAATTTCTGTATATATTGCTATTGGTTCTATTACTAAGTCAATTTCTCCTGTCCAAGCTTTCCATACTTCTGTCATATCTATTAATCCTGAAAGACCAGGAAAAGTAATTTTTTCTATTCCTCTTCTCGGTATAAATCCAACTATTGTCATTTCTACATCCCCTGGCATAATATATGCTGATCTAAGTTGATCTCTTGTTATCCGAAGGTGTTCTTGATTTATAGTTCCTATTAGATTTGAATTTCCTATATTAGTATTGACTGTAACAGAACCAATTGAAAATGCTTTGATTATCTCTAATCCAGCTTTTGTAGTTTTCAAATGATTTTCTTCTTCTTTTTTTTGTTGAGTATTCTGCTTAAAACCCTTCTTACTATTTTGGTCAGAATTTGGTAAAAAAAGATTTATTACATTATCATGACTAAATAATTCTATAATAGAATCCCAATCAATAAATCTACAAACTCCAGTTATTTTTATTAACGATGAATATTTTTCTAATTCCTCTATGTCTTTTATTTCTTTTAAAATTCCTTTATTTATTAATATTTCTTCAAATGTTAGATAGCCATAGTCATGTTCAACAATATCTTCAGTGGTAGAATATAAATATTCATCGGATGTAGTATTAACCCCTTTTTTATATCCATCTTTCTGGGTTGTTTTATCTACTGTTTTTCCACTAGCTCCACCTGCATAATTTTTGGGACCAATGCTTATTTCACCTTCTTTACCATCCTCTTGAATTCTTTCCTTATATTCTTCACCTGAACTTTGTGTAGATTTAGTACCTTCATTCTCTGTTAATCTTCTCAGTTGTACTAGACCTCCAAATAATTGAGAAGAATAAGAATGTAATTTTATTTTATCCAAATAAATAAAATGTTTTAAGCTTAAAATCTCATCTTCTTCTATTAAATTTTCTTTTAATTCGAGATCTTCTTGCATTAAAATCCTCCTGACATTTCTGTTGCTCTATTAATGATTCATTTTTCATTGCTTGAACAGCTTCATTAAAATCCAAATGATTTTCACCTTGTTTTTTCATCTCATTAACTATCGTTTGAGATGCCGTAGCTATATACTCAGCTAGTTCTTCTATATCAAGATTTCTATCAAGATCGGAATTGTTCATATTCCAGTAGTATTGACTGGACATCTCCATTATACACTATAGGACTAAATTTACTTCATTATGTACCCTAATTAAATCACTCGCACTTGTATAATGATTGACATTTATTAAATGATTTACTGAGCTTTTGATAAACAAAAATCTCTATAATCCTAACTTGCTGGGGATAAATACGACGGAAAATGGTCAAAGTTATCTCTTTTCCAGCCTGATAAAAGATAAATTTTTATTATCAATAACTTCAATAACCCAAAGTTTATATTATAGTGTACTTAGGTGTACACAATTTGTCAATTCACCATTATGGACATCCAATCTGTAGGTATTAAAGAATTTCGGGCTAATTTACATAAGTACACACAACAAGCATCTGAACCAATTGCAATTACTTCTCATGGAGTCCCAATAGGTTACTACATACCAACACAACCTACTCCTCAAAAACAAGATTTAATGGCTTTACAAGCAGCAGTCCAAAAAATCCAACAATTGCTGGAAACAAGAGGTATTAATGAAGATGAATTATTTGCAGATTTCCAGAATGCTAAAGAAAGTACAATATAATTTTATTCCATTAAACAACAAAATCAAACAAATAATGCGCCATTTCCAATTTAGAACAAGTCGGAATTTCTAACTCTCTCCCTTCTTTATCTAAAAACACCGCTTGATTATGATCACTCCCAAAACCACTGTCAACTTTATCAATAGGATTTGCGACAATTGCATCTAATTTCTTTCTTTGCAATTTCTCTTTCGCAGGAGTAATAATATCTCCAGTTTGTGCTGCAAAACCAATTAAATATTGATGGGGTTGTTTACGATTTCCAATTTCAGCGACAATATCTGGTACTGCTGCTAGAGGTAAATTTTCAGGAAGCGATCGCTTGGGCAATTTTTCGCTACTATAATCTCTAGGCTTTACGTCTGCAACTGCGGCTGACATGATAATTATATCTGCATTGGTTAAATGCTTGAACATTACCTGCTGCATTTGGTCTGCACTCACAACCGGAATTGCTTCTACTCCCAAAGGTACATCCCAATTCGCCGGACAATGGACTAATATTACCTTTGCCCCTCTGTGCAGTGCAGCCTGTGCCAATGCTAAACCCATTTTACCAGTGGAGGGATTGCCAATAAATCGCACCGGATCTAAATATTCTCGCGTTCCCCCAGCACTGATTAAAACCTGTTTCCCGGCTAAATCTCTCTTGCCTTGGGTGTGTAATAAAGATTGAATATAAACAAATATTTCGGCGGCTTCTGCCATTCTACCAGCACCAATGCGATCGCACGCCAACAACCCAGAACCTGTTTCCATACCATAAAATCTGCTATCTGTCAATAGATGCTGCCAATTTCTTTGTACTGCTACCTGTTGCCACATATCTGTATTCATGGCAGGTGCTAACAACACCGGACAGGTAGAAGCGAGAACCGTATTTGTTAGCAAATTATCCGCCATTCCATAAGCTAACTTAGCCAAAGTATTAGCAGTTAAAGGCGTAATTACAATTAAATCAGCCCATTCACCTAACTCAATATGCAAAGGACGAGAATAAATGGGCTGCCAGAAATTATCATCTGTATAAGCTTGATGACGGGATAAAGTAGATAAAGTTAAAGGAGTAATAAATTCTTGGGCAGATTTAGTGAGAATAACTCGCACTTCTAGCCCCGATTTGAACAGTGTAGATACCAATTCACAGACTTTATAGGCGGCTATACCACCGCCTACACAGATAATAACCCGTTTAGATTTGAGATTTGTAAATGATGGCATTTTGGGGCAAAATTCCGATTACCTTTGATTTTAGCCCGTCCCACCCAATCTAAAATCCAAAATCCAAAATCTAAAATTCTTAGGCTTCGTCGTAAGCTTCTAAATCTAAGAGGTGGATATAGGCTTCAACTAACTCTGGACGCTGAAAAGCAATTGCTCGCAATAGATGCCAATCATTTAAACCCTCAAAAGCATTACTATAATTATCTAATTCCAGACGTGTAGCCAAATCTTTTACCTCTGTCGCTGTCATAGCAGAAATTTCTGTTTTGGAAATGCTTAGAGTTTTCATAATGCTTGCCCCTCCCTTTTGCAGCGCTTACATTCAGCTGAGGGTGGAGTTGATTCCACCTTTACTATCTTACTCATTAACGAGCATTAAATTTGTAAAAATTCTTGTGAATTTCACCGGAATTGTAAAAATTCTGTAACTAAAGCTGACCAATTGTGTTGACAACAAAAGTTCGTAGCACTTCTAGCATTTGGAAATTAATTTCATGTCCCATGGCAAATTCATGATATTCCACTGCTACACCTAGAGATTGTGCCACATCTCTCGACTTAATTGCCGCTTGGAGAGGAACAACTTCATCCTGTGTCCCGTGCATGATTAATGTCGGCGGAAAATTACCTTGATTCAGCATGGCCACACTAGGATGTAAATAGCCACTTATCACTACTAACCCTGCCAAGGGTAAGCTTAATCCTACATCTAAAGTCATCGCCCCACCTTGAGAAAATCCGCTCAAAATTGTGCGTGATAACGGTACACCTGTATTACTTTCTAAAGAGAGCAACCAATCTATCAGTAGTTGTTTACTTTCATTTAATCCATCATACATATTTTCCGTCCGCAGGTCATACCATGCCCTACCTGTATCAGCATAAGGATAAGGATAGGGGGCATTGGGGAGTAAAAATTCGTAATCAGGTAAATTGACATGAGGGATTAAAGATGCCACATCTTGGGCATTTGCACCCCAACCATGTAGAGTGACGATTAAAGCGTCTGGTGTTTGGTTTTTTGGTGGAGAAACCCTAATAAAATCTAATGTTGGAGTCATGGATAATTGAGATAAGAATTAAAGATAATTGTAGGTTGGGTGGAGCGATAGCGTTACCCAACATTTTGAGATTTTGTTGGGTTTCCTTTGTCAACCCAACCTACGCATTTTCATATTTTGCCAATACTCCCCAGGCTAATTATGATTCTGACCATCCTTTCGGTAGAATGTTCATCACAGAAAGCAATTTAGTCCAAAGGAATCTGGGGAATTATGGCGCGTTTAGCCCTGCTGAGTGTATCTAATAAAACTGGTGTAGGCGATTTAGCCCGGAGTTTAGTTGAAGAATTTGGCTTTGATATCATCAGCAGTGGGGGAACAGCCAAAACCCTGAAAGATGCTGGCATACCAGTTACAAAAGTTTCTGATTATACAGGTTCACCGGAAATTTTAGGCGGTCGGGTGAAAACTCTTCATCCTCGCATTCATGGCGGTATTTTAGCACGGCGGGATGTCGAACAAGATATAACAGATTTAGAAAATAATCAAATTCGACCCATTGATTTGGTAGTTGTGAATCTTTATCCTTTTGCGGAAACTATTGCTAAACCAGGAGTTACCCTAGCTGACGCAGTGGAACAAATTGATATTGGTGGCCCGGCAATGTTAAGGGCTTCATCTAAAAATTACGCCCATTTGACGGTATTATGTGATCCTGCCCAATATGGTGAGTATTTGCAAGAATTACGCCAAAATGGAGCAGCATCTTTAGAGTTTCGCCAAAAATGCGCGTTAAAAGGATTTTTGCATACTGCTAGTTATGATCATGCCATTGCTGCCTATTTAGCTGGCACACAAACCCAAGAATTTACTATTTCCGGTACACAACTCCAATCTTTGCGTTATGGGGAAAATCCTCACCAACCCGCAGCATGGTATCAAACAGGAAATGAAGCTACAGGTTGGGCTGCGGCCACCAAACTGCAAGGGAAGGAACTTAGCTACAATAATTTGGTAGATTTGGAAGCTGCACGGCGGATAATTGCTGAATTTACAGATAGTCCCGCAGCAACAATTATCAAACATACTAATCCCTGTGGAACTGCGGAAGCAGCAGACATTTTTGACGCTTATCAAAAAGCTTTTAATGCTGATTCCACCTCTGCTTTTGGCGGAATTGTCGCTTTAAACCGTCCTATTGATGCAGCCACAGCGACGGAATTAACGAAGACATTCCTAGAGTGCGTGGTTGCTCCTGGTTGTGACGAAGCAGCCCAGGAAATTTTAACTAAAAAAGGTAATGTCCGAGTTTTGATTTTACCAGATTTATTGACTGGACCAAAAGAAACTGTGAAAGTAGTAGCAGGTGGGTTTTTAGTCCAATCTGCTGATGATATCATTGCTGATCCTAGTCAATGGCAAGTTGTCACGGAGCGTCAACCCACCCCCAGTGAGTTAGCGGAATTACTATTTGCCTGGAAAGTTTGCAAACACGTTAAATCCAATGCTATCGTGATTGCGAGCGATCGCACAACCTTGGGTATAGGGGCTGGACAAATGAACCGCGTTGGTTCGACAAAAATCGCTATCGAACAAGCTGGAGAAAAAGCCCAAGGAGCATTTCTCGCTAGTGACGGCTTCTTCCCCTTCGATGATACCGTCAGAGCCGCAGCAGCAGCCGGAATTACTGCCATTGTCCAACCAGGGGGAAGTCTCAAAGATAAAGACTCTATCAAAGCCGCTAATGAACTGGGTTTACTCATGGTTGTCACTGGTGTCAGGCACTTTTTACATTAGGTTAGTGGTCAGTGGTTAGTAGGGGCGAAGCATTTGGAAGATAAATTATCGGTCATTACAAAAAATAGTTCTCCAAATGCTTCGCCCGTACAGTTGTCAGTAGGGGCGAAGCATTTGGAAGATAAATTATCGGTCATTGCCAAAAAATAGTTCTGCAAATGCTTCGCCCGTACAGTGGTTAGCAGGGGCGAAGCATTTGGAAGATAAATTATCGGTCATTACAAAAAATAGTTCTGCA
>NZ_VIKY01000289.1:0-2389 GCF_009711925.1 Dolichospermum sp. UHCC 0352
AATGCTTCGCCCCTACTGACAACTGACAACTGACAACTGACCAATAACTAAACTAGAGGTACAGGACGACTACCGGCGGCATGACGGTCAATTACTTGGTCAATTAAGCCATATTCCTTGGCTTCGGCGGGAGACATAAAGAAATCACGTTCGGTATCTTCAGAAATCCGCTCAAATGGTTGACCAGTATGATCAGCGAGAAATTCATTTAGCCGCTGCTTGTGATACAAAATTTCGCGGGCTTGAATTGCAATATCAGTTGCTTGTCCTTGAGCGCCACCGAGGGGTTGATGAATCATAATCCGTGAATGGGGTAAACTCATCCTTTTACCCTTTGTACCCGCGCTGAGGAGAAAAGCTCCCATACTGGCCGCCAATCCAGTACAAATTGTACAGACATCAGGGCGAATATGCTTCATGGTGTCAAAAATACCCATTCCCGCTGTCACAGAACCACCAGGAGAATTAATGTACATATATATGTCCTTCTCCGCGTCCTCAGAATCTAAAAACAGCAGTTGGGCAACAATCAAGTTAGCCAGATTGCTATCAACCTGTTCTCCCAAAAAAATAATCCGCTCACGCAACAGCCGTGAATAGATATCAAAGGCGCGTTCGCCTCGGCCGGATTGTTCAATAACGATAGGAATCATTTAGTGTGTTTTAGCTATTTTTCATTTATTCTATCGGTGACAACGGCTAATTGTGTTGAAATTGCCAATTAAGATTAGGACAAGCCGGGTGAAGAGAGCAGATAGAAGCTCATGTAAAGAAATATATTTTACACAAATATCAGTATTATTACGGTTCTTGCTAATTGAGTGACTGGAGTAAAACAATGAGATATCCCCAGGGATTTAAAAATAAATTTGGATTTTCAGGACACTTTTTGGAAAAAACAAACGTCCACGTTGTCAGGTGCATATAAAGAGAGAACTGAATCACATTTTTTCACAGATTTCTGAGCTATTCTCAAATTATATTCACCAAATCCGATAAACCAATAACACAAAGTGTATTGAGAATAACAAGTTCCTATGGAAGTCTCATCCATATAAATAAAGAGAGGGATATTATGCTAGAAAAACTTATACAAGCGGCCTTTATTACATTTTTATTGCAACTCATCGCCGTATTGAGTAAAACTACTCCAATACATCCCAAGGCAGTCTCACCTCTTGCGGAAATGTCGGGTCCTGTAATTAGTTCGACTTTCCAGGTTTCGGAGTAAAATGCAGCCTAGACGGAACACTATGGCTTACGCCACGCTTCGCTATCGACAAGCTCAGTGCATCGCAGGGAATAGGTAAAAATTTTAATCTTTTCCCTGATTACCAATCTATTATTTTTAATTCCGCCCTGGGGTAGTAGTCATGACTTTATTTTTGCTATTCTGATTATCTCCACCTGTGATACTGCGGAAATATAGCCCACCAATACTGATGAGAAATACCAAATATCCCACGGCTTGAACAATATAGATTTTGTCTCTATAACCAAATAAGGACTTGAGAATGATACCGGGAAACTGTTCGTCAGATAAGATTTTTTCAGCATTCCAAACCATTGGACCTAAGATACAAGAGTGAATTCTGGTAAAGTGTTCATAATAGAAACAAAGATTTTCTGAAGAACGACTACTCAAAGCTAGATTAGCTGTAGCTTCATCAAAATGTTGTAAACCGGAAACTACTAAACCAGAAACAATTAATATTAATAAAACGCCCATAACTTGAAAGAATTGGCGAATATTAATTTTCACACCCCATTTAAATAATAAAACGCCAATTACTGACGCTGTGGCTAAACCACCAAGTGCGCCTAAAGTCGGCAATAAACCTTGTTGAAAATTAGCTGCAACGAAGAGAACAGTTTCAAATCCTTCGCGGACAATGGCGACTAGAATTAAACTAAAAACTCCCCAAGCTGCATTGGAATTTTTGCCTATTGCGTCGGTAACTGCTCCCTCAACTTGTGCTTTCATAAATCTGGCTTGTTTTGTCATCCAGATTAACATCCAACTCAGCATGACTATTGCTAAAACACTAAATACACCTTCCAATGTTGGCTCAACAACAGAGGTATATTGAGGATTAATAGATCCTAAGAATTTAATGATCCCCGTAAATAAAATACCGATTAAGCCACTGACAATAATACCAACAATTACGCCAGCATAAACCCAAGGGTTGAGTCGAGATTGTTGGGCTTTTTTTAATAATGCGAGAACAATACCCACAACTAAAGCGGCTTCGACACCTTCTCGCAGGGTAATTACAAAAGTGGGTAGAGCGGTACTAAAATTCATAAGAATACACGGCAAGCGGGAAACTCAGTCCCTTTAGGGCTGAGAGGGAAGCGACACGAGCGGTTTTAACCGCTGTGGATA
>NZ_VIKY01000290.1:0-55754 GCF_009711925.1 Dolichospermum sp. UHCC 0352
CCAAATGCTTCGCCCGTACAGTTGTTCGTTGTTCGTTGTCCGTTGTCAGTTGTTCGTTGTCCGTTGTCAGTAGGGGCGAAGCATTTGGAAGATAAATTATCGGTCATTGCCAAAAATAGTTCTCCAAATGCTTCGCCCGTACCGTTGTCCGTTGTTAAGAAGTTTCCTTCTGTTCCCTGTTCCCTATTCCCTATTCCCTGAGCTTATCTAGATTTTACATTTAGTTATGATATTAAGTTCCGTGACTCCAGTATGATAAGGATATAAAGAAATGTAATGCTAACAGATAAAGATGCTCACTATGTCTTGCAACTGAGAATTAGGGTATCGCTGTGAGCGTTATGATTTCGATTCAGATAAGAGTGGCTCTTGTGCTGGTACTCTTGTCAAAATGATTAATAAATTACACAAACAGCGCGGAGATTATGGCTCAATTTTCTGAATCAGCAGATGTTCCCGATATGGGTCGTCGTCAGTTTATGAACCTACTCACTTTTGGGACTGTTACCGGAGTGGCGTTGGGTGCATTGTACCCTGTTGTTAGCTACTTTATTCCTCCTTCTAGCGGTGGTGCTGGTGGCGGTACAGTAGCCAAGAATGAATTGGGTAATGATGTTAGTGTTAGTCAATTTCTAGACAGCCATAATGTGGGCGGTCGCAGTTTGGTACAAGGACTCAAGGGAGATCCTACCTATATTGTAGTGGAAAGTAAAGAAGCGATCGCTGACTACGGGATTAATGCTATTTGTACCCACTTAGGTTGTGTTGTCCCTTGGAATGTGGCTGAAAATAAGTTTAAATGCCCTTGTCATGGTTCACAATATGACGCTACTGGTAAAGTAATTCGCGGTCCTGCACCAAAATCCTTGCCTCTAGCCCATGCCAAAGTGGCAGACGACAAAATTCTGTTAACACCTTGGACAGAAACCGATTTCCGCACTGGGGATGCCGCTTGGTGGGCTTAAATAGTGCAAAAGTTATTAGTCTCAAGTCAACAATCTAGGGCTTTTAATCAACTCTTGACTACTGACTACTGACCAATGACAACTGACAACTGACAACTGACCACTGACAAATGACTTTATAGAGATGAGAAATGCCCTTACACCTGCGAGGTTAACTCGCACTGCTAAAGCAATGGTTAATACATTGCTTATAGCGATCGCTACTGTGACTTTTTTCTTCACTAGCGATATAGCCGTCCCACAAACTGCTGCTGCCTATCCTTTCTGGGCGCAAGAAACCGCTCCTGCAACCCCCCGCGAAGCAACGGGTCGAATTGTTTGCGCTAACTGTCACCTAGCAGCTAAACCCACAGAAGTGGAAATTCCCCAATCTGTGCTTCCTGACACTGTATTTAAAGCCGTTGTCAAGATTCCCTACGATGCCACTGTGCAACAAGTGGGTGCTGATGGTTCTAAGGTGGGCTTAAATGTTGGTGCTGTACTAATGTTGCCTCAAGGCTTCAAGATTGCCCCAGAAGATCGCATTTCTGAAGAACTCAAGGCAGAAGTGGGTGATATGACATTCACTCCTTACAACGACAGTACAGATAATGTTGTCATTGTTGGTCCATTACCTGGTGAAGAATATCAAGAAATTGTCTTCCCTATTCTTTCTCCTAACCCCGCTACAGACAAAAATATCCACTTTGGCAAATACTCTGTTCATGTAGGCGGTAATCGTGGCCGTGGACAAGTTTACCCCACAGGTGAAAAGAGCAATAATAACGCATTCAACGCTTCTGCTGCCGGTACAATTAGCAAAATTGCTAAAACAGAAGATGAGGACGGTAACGTTAAGAATCTGATTAGTATCACAACTGCAACTGGTGATGTTGTTACAGATACAGTTCCTGCTGGTCCTGAACTAATTGTGACTCAAGGACAAGTAGTTACAATTGGTGATGCTTTGACTAACAACCCCAATGTTGGTGGTTTTGGTCAAAAAGATGCAGAAATTGTGTTGCAAGATTCTTCTAGAGTTGCATGGTTGGTTGCTTTTATCTGTTTGGTGATGTTGGCACAAGTAATGCTAGTTCTCAAGAAGAAACAAGTAGAAAAAGTTCAAGCTGCGGAAATGAATTTCTAAATCATAACTATGATTTGTGTGATTGATTTGATTTATTTGATTGATTACAACAATCAGGGTTGAGGATACTGACAAATTCTTTGCTAAATCATCAGCTATTTGACAGGCTTTTTGCCTGTCTTTTTTTATAATTGATAATTAGTAATTGGGAGTAAACAAATGATAGAACCTAGCAAATCTTTTTATGTTGATCATCTATTGGTAGAGGTTTATGCTTCTGAAATGGAAATGTCAGAAAGTGTGGCTACAATCACACATCAATATTTACAAAATCTGCTTGATAAACAGGATACAGTTGCGATTTTATTAGCTACGGGAAATTCCCAAATTCGATTTTTGGAGGCTTTAATTGCTTTAGAGGGAATAGATTGGTCACGGATAATTTTATTTCATTTAGATGAATATTTGGGAATTACATCCGATCATCCTGCTAGTTTTCGGCGTTATTTGCGGGAACGGGTCGAAGAAAAGGTGTGTCCCCAACAATTTTATTATATAGCAGGGGATACATTACAACCAATAGCCGAATGCGATCGCTATACTCGACTCTTAGAAAATCAACCTATTGACCTATGTTTTTTAGGTATTGGGGAAAATGGACATTTAGCATTTAATGATCCAGCGGTGGCAGATTTTCAAGATCCTGCTAAAGTTAAACTTGTCAAACTGGATCATGTTAACCGTCAACAACAAGTAAATACAGCATATTTTGCCAATTTAGCAGATGTTCCTCAATACGCATTTACTGTGACTATTCCCATGATTTGTCATGCTAAAAAAATAATTTGTTTAGCACCAGCAACCAGAAAAGCCCAAGTAGTTAAAACTCTGTTAACAGGAAATATCACTACTAATTGTCCAGCTTCTATTTTACGTCAACAACCCCAAGCTACTTTATTTTTAGATGTTAATTCTGCTAGTTTACTATAACTACTAGATCCCCGACTTCTTCAAGAAGTCGGGGATCTAAATAAATCAATCATGTTGGATTAAATAACCATCTTCCATATTAATGATTCTGTCAGCAATATCTAAAATTCGGTTATCGTGGGTAACAATTAAAATGGTGCAATCTTGTTCTTTTGCTAATTGCTGCATTAAATTAACCACATCTCTTCCTGATTTACTATCTAAAGCCGCCGTAGGTTCATCAGCTAAGACTAACTTAGGATGACTCACCAAAGCCCGCGCAATGGCTACTCGTTGCTTTTGTCCCCCGGAAAGATCGGAGGGGTAATAATTAATTCTATCTCCCAATTTCACAGCCTGGAGCATTGTTTCTGATTGGATATAAGATTCCCATTGAGAAATATTGCGTTGTAATTCCAAAGACATTTGCACATTTTGCATAGCTGTGAGGAAATCTAGTAAATTATGAGCTTGAAAAATATAGCCAATTTGTCGCCGTACCTGGACTAATTCTTCATTACTAGCACCTAATAATTCCTGTCCATTAAATTTTAAACTTCCCTCTTGGACAGAACGCAAACCACCAATTAATGTTAATAAAGTAGTTTTTCCTGAACCAGATGGTCCAGTCATAATCACAATTTCTCCAGCTTTGATAGTTAAATTAATATCAAACAAAGTTTGAGTTCGTAATTTACTATGACCAAAGTAATGATTAAGATTTGTGATTTTCAAAATATTGGCATCAGGTAAATATTGCATTATTAGTTAATTAAAGATTTCTGCTGGATCTACTTTACGGAGTTTATTGGTAGAAAAGAAACCAGAAGTTAAGCACATAATAATCACAGAAGTGAATACTAATGATCCCTTACTTAAATCCATAACAATTGGTAATTTAGTTGCATCTTTAGCAATATCATATAGCCCTAGAGAGATAGCAAAACCAGGAATAAAACCCAAGACAGCTAAAATTATAGCTTGCTGAAATACGACATTTAAAAGATATTTATTTCTAAATCCCATAGCTTTAAGTGTCGCAAATTGGACAAAATGAGTTGATATATTACTATAAAGGATTTGATAAACAACAATTACACCAACCACAAAACCCATCATTACCATTAAATTAAATACAAATCCAATTGGTGTTCTTAATGTCCAATAGCTTTTTTCAAAGTCAATAAATTCTTGGCGTGTCATTACCGTGACATCTTTTGGTAAACTATTAGATAAAGTTGTGAGAATTGTTTGGGGGTTAACATTAGGTTTTAGATGAATTAAGCCTATATCTATTTGATTTGATCTATGTTCTGGAAAGATTTTAAAAAAAGTAGAAGAACTGACTATTAAATTACCATCCACACCAAAGGAAGGACCAAGAGTAAATAAACCACTAACTTTAACCTTATAACCAATAGTTCCCAAATAACTAAATATTTCCATACCTATAGGCTGATTTTTTTGAAAATATTCAGCAATTGGTCCAAATTCTGGCCGGGCTGCGCGGTCAAAAAATACTTGATCAGGAATTTTTAGTAATTGAAAATCTTGATCTACTTCTGGTAATGTAAAGATAGATTTTACCGGATCAAATCCTAGAATGTAAATAGGATATTTGCGGCCATTAATGGGATTTTTGAGTTTAGCAAATTGGACATATAAAGGTTCAACAGATTCTATGCCGTTAAAACCTAATATTTGATATAAACGACTACGAGGAAAGCTTTGAGTAGAAGTCAAAGATTTATATTGGGAACTAATTAAAAACAAATCACCTCGCAGGTGTTTATGGACTTGAGTAGCACTAGAATAAAGAGCATCCTGAAACCCAATTTGCATAAACATCAACACAGAAATAAAAGCAATCCCAGCCAATGCTACAAAAAAGCGCACTTTTTGTTTGATCAATTGTAGCCAAGGCAAAGGTATATTTAAAATCATGTTTTACCTCCTATTCCTTATATAAATGCACCCCACCCCGCAAGCGAGGAGGGGACTATGATGTATCTCATTCAAGTGCATACCGCTATATAAATCATCCAAATCAAATTAATCAGACAAATCATAGTTCAGACTTTGTTATATTTTAATAAGTGCCTGTACCTGTAAATTAGTTAAACTAGAAACTCGTTGATTATCTGCCGAGTTGTCAATGCGAATTTTCACATCAACTATTTTGTTATCTGTATCTGAACCGGGATTAGTATTGAAGATATTTTGTCTACCAATTTGTAAACCAATATCTGCGACAGTTCCCTTTAATTTTCCGCTAAAAGCCTCACTGGTGATAGTTACTGATTGACCTAAACGAACTTTTTTAATATCAGTTTCGTAGACTTCTGCAACTACATACATTTGTTGAGTTTGTCCTAGTTCTACTATGCCTTTATTGCCAATTATTTCTCCTGGCCAAGTATTAATTTTTAGAACTTGAGCATCAATAGGGGAACGGATAGAACTTAAATTTAGCTCGGCTTGAGCTTGTTGAACAGATGCTATAGCACTTTTTACATTTGCTTGAGCTAGTTGCACATCTGTGGGGCGAATTTCGGCAATACTATTAAGTCTAGCTTGAGATTCAGTTAACTGTTTTTGCAAAGTTTCTATAGTTCGTTTTAGACTAGCATTAGCTTCATTAAGTTGTTGTTGCACAGTATCCCGGCGTAATCTTTTAGTATCTGCATCAGAAGCAGAAATAGCACCATCTTGATATAATTTCTGATAGCGTTGATTTTCGGTTTCTGAATTTTTTAGTTCAGCTTCTAAACGAGAAATTGTAGCTTTTTGAGTAGAAACTGATCCTCGTAAATCAGCTTCTAAACGAGAAATTGTGGCTTTTTGGGCTGAAATATCCCCTCCTTTTGCCCCTGCTTCTACTTGTTGAAGATTCGCTCGACTAACTTCTACTTGTCGGTTTGCTTTTTCTAAAGCTGCAAGATTAGGTATATAATTATCAAGAATTGCTACTAATTGTCCTTGACGAATTTTATCTCCTTTTTTAACTAGGAGTTGATTAACTCTTATCCCTGTTTGAGAATTAGGTGCGGAGAGACGAATTACTTCTCCTTGGGGTTCTAAACGCCCTAAAGCAGCAACAGCAGTAATAGTAGGGGCTGAAATGGGAGAAATAGAAGATATGGTCGGGGATGATTTAGACGTTTTCTGAAAATATGAAAGGCTATAGATAGATATTATGCTAGTAGCTATAACTCCAGCACTTCCTAACATTATCGGCCACAAACTCATAGGTTTTGTGAATGAGTGCTTTTCTTTGTGTACCATAATTTTGTCTTTTAAATTAGGAAATATGACAATATTTCTGACTCTAAATTAGAGACAGAAAAGCCATTACACTTGATAGCATCTCTTGATAACCTTATCTGGTTCAGTTAAGAAAAAAGTAGGTTGGATTAAGTGACAGCACCACCCAACATTATCAATCATTTTGTTGGGTTTCCTGCCGTCAACTCAACCTACATAATTAACTGAACTGGATTAATTGATAACCTTAATATCCAACAAAATACAACTAATCAAAAATTCTTTACTTTGGTTGACTAAATGGAAAGTTACATAAAATACTTAAATACTAAAATTCTGCCAGGTAATTGGTAATTAGTTGCTGACTATTACCAATTACCATGATCAAAATTTTATTTATTTAACACAACCTCTTTCTCTTTTTTCTTCCGCATGATTGCCAAATATTCGCTGCGGGTTCCGTCTACTCGATAATGATCACAAATTTGACAAAGTTTCAGAAGATCCAAGCGACTGAAGATTTTTTGATGTTCAATAGCGTTGTCATTCCGCCACCGCCAGAATGTGGTTCTATCAATTCGACGATTGCTTTCAGGCCATCTTCTCCGTGATAGAAAATCTACTAATTCATCTTCATGAAATGAGTAACCTTTTGGTAATTTGAGGAGTTGTTCTCGTAACTCATTCAGCGGGATGAGTGGATCTAATTCAGATAGTCTCATGCCAGCAATTCCTTGTAGTTTTTGTAATTCCAATATTGCAGAAGCCAAATAATGCAATAACGTTTAATTGACTAATTTTATGCTCGAAGACTGTTTGAAATTCACAGTCTAAATTTCCCTGATTTAATAATTTAGAGTAAACTTATTTTTTGAGAATTTCAACCTATATGCAACAGATTGTTTCATAGAACCTTGTTTATCGCACTATCTGGGATTTGTAAAAATCGCAAGCCTCAAATTTTTAATTCTTTAAATAGAGGATTACTAATTTTGCATTATCTCAAATTTAGGACTTAAGTTGATGAAAAAATATATTTTTAACTCCTGAGATATATTTAATAGTGATCTATTTTACAAAGGTGAAAAAATATTTCTGGAGATAGATGTAAAAAATAACTATTTAGCATTAGAAACTAATGAACAATAATTACATATTGCACATTCTATTTTTATCCAGAGAATTTGTTATTCTTAGTTATTGTAAAATAAAGTTTTCAATAAGTTGGAACTAATAATATGCAATCTCTATGCAACTTTTGTCAAAATGGCTAAAACTTAGATAATAATTAGTGTATTGGATAAGCAAAGATATTTCTGCGACGACTCTATCAATTTTACATCTGCAAGACTTTTATAAAGTTGCACGTAAGTTGCTTATGAGTTGCAATAGGGTTGTCACCAAACTCAGATTAATATAGGCGGAAATTTAATTTATAGTCTGGAGGATTAATCAGACTATTTCA
The DNA here is from genome assembly GCF_009711925.1 of Dolichospermum sp. UHCC 0352. Classification (NCBI taxonomy): domain Bacteria; kingdom Bacillati; phylum Cyanobacteriota; class Cyanophyceae; order Nostocales; family Aphanizomenonaceae; genus Dolichospermum; species Dolichospermum sp. UHCC 0352. The sequence continues at coordinate 7,730 of NZ_VIKY01000290.1, forward strand.
TATTTAATCGCCACAATATTTATCAATAATTTATGTCGAGTTCAGATTTCAATACTGTTAAGAATGAAAATCAATTCTAGCTTAGTTTAATTTAGTCAAAAAACAAGCTGCTATTCACCTCTATATTGCTCGATCAAAAGAGGGAAATATGATCATGGCTGCTTCCAAATTTGAAGCTGCTTTTGCACAGTTGCAATCTGAAATTAGTAACTGTGAAAAGTCTGTACTCAAGATGATAAAGGTTAAAAAAAATATGCCTGATACCACAAAGATGAAAAATGAAATTAATGCTAAATTGCGAACAACTAATGTAGCAATTGTTGGGATGGCTTCTATTTTTCCCCAGGCGAAGAATTTACAGGAATACTGGGAAAATATTATTCAGAAAGTGGATTGTATTACTGATGTTCCGGCTTCCCGTTGGCAAATAGATGATTATTATGATCCTGACCCCAAAGCAGCGGATAAGACCTATTGTAAACGGGGTGGTTTTTTACCAGATATTGATTTTAATCCCATGGAATTTGGCTTACCTCCTAATATTTTGGAGGTGACAGATATTTCTCAATTACTCGGTTTGGTAGTGGCAAAAGAGGCATTAGAAGATGCTGGTTATGGGACATCTCGCCAATTTAATCACGAACGAACAGGAGTAATATTAGGAGTAGCAATTGGTAGACAATTGGCTGTTCCTTTAGGTGCAAGATTGCAAGATCCACTTTGGAAAAAAGTTCTCAAAAATAGTGGTTTATCAGACGAAGATAGCCAGAAAATTATTGAAAAACTCAAAAGTGGATATGTGCAATGGGACGAAAATGCCTTCCCCGGAATGTTAGCTAATGTGATTTCTGGACGTATCGCCAACCGTCTGGATTTGGGCGGAATGAATTGCGTAGTGGATGCAGCCTGTGCGAGTTCTTTGGGTGCATTAAGAATGGCTATTAGCGAGTTAGTGGAACATCGCGCTGACATGATGATAACTGGCGGGGTGGATACGGATAACTCAATTTTCGCCTATATGTGCTTCAGTAAAACCCCTGCTGTTTCCCCTGGAGAAAAGGTAAGACCCTTTGATACTGATGCAGATGGAATGCTATTAGGCGAAGGCGTGGGAATGCTGGTACTTAAACGCCTAGAAGATGCCCAACGAGATGGCGATCGCATCTATGCAGTCATTAAAGGGATGGGCAGTTCTAGCGATGGCAAGTATAAAAGTATTTACGCACCTCGCGCAGAAGGACAAATTAGTTCTTTGGTTCGTGCCTATACAGATGCAGGTGTTTCCCCTGCTAGTGTAGGATTAATCGAAGCACATGGTACGGGAACGATGGTAGGAGATCCTACAGAATTTACATCTATTACCAGCGTTTTTGGCGAAAATAACCCGAAAAAACAGCATATTGCTTTGGGAACTGTCAAATCTCAAATTGGACATACTAAGGCGGCGGCTGGTGCAGCTAGTCTCATCAAAGCGGCTTTAGCGTTGCACCACAAAGTCTTACCACCGACGATCAATGTCAGTAAACCCCATCCTAAACTGAATATTGAGAACTCGCCATTTTATTTAAATACGGAAACTAGACCTTGGGTAAGTCATCCTACCCAACCAAGAAGGGCAGGAGTCAGTGCTTTTGGCTTTGGTGGTACAAATTATCACGTTGTCCTGGAAGAATACGAGCATGAACATCATCACCCTTACCGTTTACACCATAGGCCAGAATCCTTACTGCTATTTGCCCCCACCTCTTCAGAGTTGTTATCTCGTTGTCAACAAATCCAGCAACAATTACAGATTGAGGGTAAAGAAAGACACTATCAACAATTAGTTACTGATTCTCAAACCAGGAAAATTCCCGTTAATTATGCCAGAGTGGGCTTTGTAGCTAATGATTTAGCGCAAGCTGAGGAATTACTAAAAATTGCGATTGCAGGGCTAAAACAGAAGCCTGAAGCCGAATCCTGGGAACATCCTCAAGGGATTTACTACCGTCAAAAGGGGATAAATCCGACAAGTAAAGTAGTGGCTTTGTTTTCTGGACAAGGTTCACAATACTTAGAAATGGGGCGGGAGTTGGTGATGAATTTTCCCTGCTTGCGCCAAACCTATACGCACATGGATAGCCTTTTGTGTGAGGACGGGTTACAGCCCTTGTCAACGGTAGTATTTCCTCAGCCTGTTTTTGATGAAGCACAAAAGCAAGTTCAGTTAGCAACGTTGCAAAAAACTGAATATGCACAACCAGCAATTGGAGTATTTAGTGCGGGTTTATATAAAATTTTGCAACAAGCTGGATTTAAACCTGATTTTGTTGCTGGTCATAGCTTTGGTGAATTAACAGCTTTGTGGGTTGCAGGTGTATTAAATGAAGAAGATTATTTGTTCTTAGCAAAAGCTAGAGGACAAGCTATGGCTGCACCGGCAAATCCCAATTTTGATGCTGGAGGAATGTTAGCCGTTAAAGGAGATATTCAGCAGATAACGGCAGTAATTAAAAAGTTTCCCCAGGTAGCAGTTGCTAATAAAAATTCTCAGCACCAAATAGTATTAGCTGGGAAGAAAGAGGAAATTAGTCAAGTCCAAGATATTCTCAAAAAACAAGGTTTTACTACTTTTTTATTAGGAGTTTCCGCAGCATTTCATACACCATTAGTATCTCATGCTCAAAAACCTTTTGCCCAAGCTGTTGAAAAAGTAAATTTCAACGAAGCACAAATTCCCGTTTATACTAATGTTACAGGTGGCTGTTATCCTCAAGAACCCCACGCTATCCAAAAAATCCTCAAAGAACAATTGTTCAATCAGGTATTATTTCAGCAGGAGATTGAAAATATTTATGCTGCTGGTGGTTATTGTTTTGTGGAATTTGGTCCTAAAAATGTGCTTACAAATTTGGTAAAGGAGATTTTAAATGATCAACCCCATATAGCTATAGCTGTAAATCCAAATCATACCAAAAATAGCGACAAAACTCTTCGACAAGCCATAGTTCAATTGCAGGTAGCTGGGTTATCTTTGCAAAATTTAGATCCCTATCAAGTCGTAACTAAAATTCCCGAAATTCCTCAACAAAAAGTTTTGAATGTGCGGTTAAATAGTACCAATATTACCGAAAGAACTCAAAAAGCCTTTGCGAAAGCCTTAGAAAATGGTCATCATGTAGGGGTGATATCTTCCCAACCAACAATTAACGAAAATTACCCAACTTCATTTAACGAAAATCATCAACCACAGGGTAACGAAAAGCCTCCAACTTCATTTAACGGAAATCATCAACCACAGGGTAACGAAAAGCCTCCAACTTCACTCAACAGTAAATTAGAAAAAGTAGAAATTCACCCTCAAAATTCTGAAAAAGTTATTCACAGCTTAGAAAATTTCATCACAGAATTTAGTCAGCAACAACGGGACATTATCCATGTTCATGAACAATCTTTGCAAAATCAAACAGAATACACAAAGACATTTTCTCAATTAATGCAGCAGCAGTATTCATTATTGGGAAATAATGAACCTACAGAACATCAATCTCAAACTCAGCAACTAGCAATTTCCAATTCTGAACAGAACATGATGCGGTTTCATGATCATCAAGGTGATACCCTCCGCATTCATGAACAATATCTCAAATATCAACATGAATATACCCAAAATTACTTTCAACTTCTGCAAAAACATTTTCATTTACTGACTTCAGAAAATAAAGTCATCAATTATGTAAATCATCCTCAACCCACTTTTTCTCCCCAAATTCAACAAGACTTAGAAAACGATGAAAAAACCGACTTATCTCCACCTCTTCCTCTCTGTACCTCCGCGCCTCTGCGTGAAGAAAAAATCATCCCAAATATAGATAAAGCCACCCTTAGTCAAACTCTACTAAACGTTGTCAGTGATAAAACAGGCTACCCAGTAGAAATGTTAGAACTGTCAATGGATATGGAAGCAGATTTAGGAATTGATTCTATCAAACGAGTCGAAATTTTAGGAGGTTTATTAGAAATATATCCCGATTTACCTAAACCCAACCCCGAAGAATTGGGACAATTAAGAACTTTGGAACAAATTGCCGAATATATGCAAACTTTAGTTTCAGATGTCTTAAATCAACAGATAGAAACATCAACCGCAATTATTACCACAGAGGTATTAGTAGAAGTTCCTCAACCGGAATTAATAACATCCACACCTGAAATTGAAGAACAAAAAGCAGAAGTAGAAATTCCCGCAGATTTAAGCGATATTCTGTTAACAGTTGTCAGTGATAAAACAGGCTACCCAGTAGAAATGTTAGAACTGTCAATGGATATGGAAGCAGATTTGGGAATTGATTCTATCAAACGGGTAGAAATTTTAGGAGGTTTATTAGAACTATATCCCGACTTACCTAAACCCAACCTCGAAGAAATTGGAGAATTGAGAACTTTGGCCGAAATTGCCACTTATATGCAGCAACAAGCCCAGGGAATTTCTAATTTATTGACTGAAGAAATAGTAGAGATCACAACAACCACATTTCTGCCAAATATCCGCCGCAGTATTGCCAAATTACAGCAACTTCCCACACCTGATAGTTTAGAATTTTCTCTTCCTGAAAACCACATTGTATTAATAACTGATGATGGTTCTTCTACTACTGAAAAATTAGCAGAAAGTTTGACAGCTAAAGGTTGGAAAACTGTAGTTTTAAGTTTCCCTGGAATTGATTCAAATATTCATAAAGGAATCAATAGAGTAGTTTTAACTGATTGGAATGAAGAAAATTTACAACAACAGTTAGAACAGATTGCTGATAATTATGGTACCGTAGCTGCATTTATTCATCTCCACCCAGCAACACCATTAGACATAGATAAATCCATTCTGCGTCACGTCTTCTTAATCGCTAAATACCTGAAAGAACCACTCAACAAAGCCGCAAAATTTGGCCGCAGTTGTTTTATTAACGTTGCGCGTTTAGATGGTGAATTTGGATTAGGAGAAACCCATGATTTTAGTGCAATTTCCGGAGGATTATTCGGACTTAGCAAGAGTATTAATCAAGAATGGGAAAATGTATTTTGTCGTTCCCTTGACTTAAATCCAGAAATAGATCCAGAAACATCTGTAAAACATATCCTCGCGGAAATTCATGATTCAAACTTGTTAATTCAAGAAGTAGGATATAGCAAAAAAGGAAGAGTCACTTTAATTGCAGACTTCAGCCCATTACCAACTACTAATTCTCAAAGAGAGATTACCAAAGATCAAGTTTTTCTAGTTAGTGGTGGTGCAAAAGGAATCACAGCCCAATGTGTCATTAAAATCGCCCAGCAATATCAATGTAAATTTATTCTTTTAGGGCGTTCCAGTCCAGAACCTGAACCAGTTTGGGCAGAAAATTGCGAAAATGAAGCAGAATTAAAACAGCGAATTTTAGAAAATTTCCAAGCCCAAGGGGAAAAAGCAACACCAATAATGGTACAGAAAAAGTATCAAGCAATTTCCTCACAGCGAGAAATTCAAAGTACTCTTAAAGCCATTGAACAAGCAGGAGGAAAAGCAGAATATCTGAGTGTAGATATTACCGACACAGTATTACTAGAATCAAAACTTGCAGATGTAATTGAACGTTTTGGGGCGATAACTGGCATAATTCATGGTGCAGGAAACTTAGCTGATAAACGCATTGAAAAAAAATCAATTCAGGATTTTGAAAATGTTTATGCAGCTAAAGTTAAAGGTTTAGAAAATCTTCTGCGGTGTGTACCAGCGAGTCAATTGGAATATTTAGTTTTGTTTTCTTCCGTGGTAGGATTTTATGGCAATGTGGGACAATCAGATTATGCCATAGCCAATGAAATCCTGAACAAATCTGCCCATTTAATTAAACATAATTACCCCAATTGTCATGTCATGGCTATTAACTGGGGTCCCTGGGAAAGTGGCATGGTATCATCAGAACTAAAGAAAGCTTTTGCAGAAAGAGGAATTGAAGTTATTCCCGTAGAGACAGGAACACAAATATTAGTTAATGAACTAACTACCGCTAATCAAGACACAGTTCAATTAGTGATTGGTAGTCCCTTAACTTATGTTCCTGCAACCTTATCTAATGAGCTAAAAACCTATCGAATTAACCGCCAATTAACATTAGCAGAAAACCCATTTTTACATGATCATGTTATCCTCGGTCGTCCCGTACTTCCTGCCACCTGTGGGTTATTATGGATGACTAATGCTTGTGAACAACTCTATCCTGGATTTACAGCCTTCGGTTCTCCCAATTTCAAAGTTTTAAAAGGCATAGTTTTTGATGAAACCTCAACAAATGAGTATGTTTTAGAAATTCAAGAACTTGCAAAACATGAAAATCAGAAAATAGAATTTGCTGCTAAAATTAGTAGTAAGACATCAGACGGAAAAGTCCGCTATCATTTCAGCACAAATCTAATTCTCAAACGAGAAATCCCCACACCTCCTAATTATGGAAACCTGAACTTTAATCAGGATGAAAATCTCCTCAAAACCAATCAAGAATTATATCAAGTAAATGCTTCTAGCCTATTTCATGGAGTCACCTTTCAAGGTGTAAAATCAGTTTTAAATACCAGCCCTAGTCAGATAACGATTGAATGCTACTTACCAGAACCCACAGCACAACAACAGGGACAATTCCCAGTGCAAACATTCAATTCCTACATAGCAGATGTCCAGATTCATTCTCTCTGGATTTGGACACAACATTTTCATCAAGTTGGATGTTTACCATCAGAAATTAAGAACTTTGAACAATTTGCAAAAGTGCCTTTTGGTGAGACATTTTATGTGACTTGTGAAGTGCAATCAAAGACAGAATCATCGGTGGTTACAGATGTGATTACCTATGGTCATCAAGGACAAATTTATAATCGCATGATTGGCGCTAAAGGAACAATTCTACCTCGACAAATAGTCAAAGATTAGATTTTTTCACGCAGAGACGCAGAGGCACGGAGAGAATTAAGAGTGTATTTATCTGCAAATATTTTTTCTGTGTCCTCTGTTTCGGTTAGTTTATAAAAAAATGGAGAATCATAATGAAATCAATTGCACAGAATCAAAAGTTAGCAATTGTCGGTATGGATTGTTTTGTGAGTAGTTCACCAACATTAAATAAGTTTGAACGTCTGATTTATGAAGGTAAGCAAAATTCAGTTACATCTGAAAATTATCAGCAAACTCCTTTAAGTCGAGAGGTGATCAATTCTGCGCTGGAAGATGCTAAAATTCAACCAGATAGAAAGATAGCTTTAATCATCATTTCTCCCACAGAAAATTCTGCTAAATTAGCTAATTATATTTCTGCTGAATTAGCATTTTTTGCCGAAGAAAATTCGCTTTTATCAGCCTTGGATGTCAGTAAAAAATTATTAATTTCCCAACAAGTTGAAGCTGTTTTAATTGTCGGGATAGATAAGAATTACCAGATAGAAATTAATCCGACTGGATATGCTTTCAGTTATGACGAAAAAGCTCAGAGTATCATAAAAACAGCAGGTGCTGCCGCAGTAGTATTACAACTGTATGAAACAGCCAAGCAACGAAATCATTGCATCTATGCAGTCATTGATGGTTTGAGTGTAGTGAAAGATGCTCCAAATCATCCAGAAACTGTTAAGCAAGCTTGTCAAGAGGCGTTTCAAATAGCAGATGTTAATGCCGCAGATATTGGTTATTTGGAAGTTGTTGCTAGTGGGATTCCTAACGCAGATATAGCGGAAATTCAAGGTTTAATATCGGCTTATCAGACAGGGGCAGAAAATCTGAGTTGTGCCTTGGGTAGTGTTAAAGCAAATATTGGCAATACACAAGCCTCTGCGGGCATATTTAGCCTCATTAAAACCGCACTTTGTTTATATTATCGTTATATTCCCGGTGTTCCCCAGTGGTTCAATCCTAAACAGCCAGAAATTTGGCATGGAAGCCCCTTTTATGTAGCCGTAGAATCAAAACCTTGGTTTTTAGAACCTGGTGCGACTAAAAGAATAGCTGCGGTAAATATAATGGAAGAAGATAATATTTATGGACATTTAATTTTGTCAGAAGAAATCAGCCAGATAGAACGCAGTAGTCAATATTTAGCAGAAATGTCCTATTATTTATTTCCCATTGCGGCTGATGATCGTGCTTCTTTATTAACACAAATTACCGCACTTCAACAAAGTCTCACAGATGTTTCTTCTCTATCGCAACTTGCTAGTGATTATTTCCAAAAATATCAGCAATATCAACAATCAACTTACGCTTTAGCAATTCTTTCACGACATCCAGAAGAATTAAAACGAGAAATTGAAAGGGCAATTCAGGGAGTGAAAATTGCTTTTGCCACTGGCAAAGATTGGCAAACTCCTCTTGGTAGTTATTTTACAGTTAATCCCCAAGGAAAAAAAGGTCATATTGCTTTTGTTTATCCTGGTTCTTTTACTTCTTATATAGGAATGGGACGAAATATTTTCCGTCTTTTCCCTCAACTCTACGATGATGTTGTTGTTAAAAGCGTTTATAATCGAGCCGCTGACATTGAAAAATTTATCTATCCTCGCAGCATTAATAAATTATCAAAAAGACAACTAGAAACTATAGAACAAAAATTAATAAATGATCCAGTTTCTATGCTGGAATGGGAAGTTGGTTTAGCGAGATTAATGACAGTAATGCTGAAAAATCACTTTCGCATTCAGTCCCCCTATGCTTTTGGATATAGCCTTGGTGAAACTAGCATGATGTTAGCACAAGGGGTCTGGACTAGCTTTAAAAGTACCAGTGATTATTTGAATTCATCCCCTTTATTTAAAACCCGGCTATCTGGTCAAAAAAATGCAGTTCGTCAGCATTGGGGATTACCTTTAATTTATACAGGTAAAAGCGAAGAATTTTGGAGTAACTATATTTTGATATGTTCCTCTTCCCTAGTCCAAGAAGTCCTAAAAAATGAAAGTCGGGTTTATATCGTTTTAATTAATACACCTGAAGAAGTCATTATTGCTGGTGAAACTCAAGCTTGTGAAAGAGTTATTCAAACATTAAAATGTGACGCTTTTCCAACATCAATTAATCATGTAATTCATTGTGAACCAATGCACTCTGAATATGATGAATTAGTAAAAATCAATACCTTACCTAGCCAAGCAAATTCAAAAACAATTTTCTACTCTGCGGCAGAATACGCACCCATGAAAATTGATAGTAATTTAATAGGCAAAAATATTGCTAAAGCCCTTTGTCACCAACTTGATTTTCCTCGCTTAGTTAATCGTGCCTACAATGACAATATCAGAATCTTTATTGAAGTTGGTGTTGGTAGTAACTGTAGTCGGTGGATTAGCGAAATTCTCAAAGACAAAGAACATCTAGCTGTATCTCTAAATAGAAGAGGTGTAGATGATCATACCTCCATTATTAAAGCCTTAGCCAAGCTATTTAGTCATCGAGTTGAATTGGATTTATCACCTTTATATTCTTTTCCCAACATCAAATTGGATCAAGATCATGCTTGCGAAAATCAGTCATCTTTTCCAGATAATTCCTTATTAAATTATGAACACAAAATAAAATCCACCCCTAATTATAAAAGTTTAAATGATCATCATGTCCGGCTGGCTAAAGCACACGGATTTTTATTAAAGTCCCGGCAAACATCACTTCAACAACTTAGTCTCTTTCTCCAGCAGCAATTAGATTTGTACAAAAAAATGGTGACCCAAGTTAGAAAAGAAAAGTAGAAATACAGAGTAATTCTTGTGAATCTATTGTGGGATAGGCATCTTGCCTGTCCAAAACATTCAAATTGATGATTAGAGGTTAAATAACGTGGTTAATTTAGAAAACAAATATCAACAACAACTCAAATTTTCTCCTTCAATGAATAACAATTATCAAGGATGGCAAGGCGATTTAAATACTGTGTCTTTTGATGCAGTAAATATTAAAAATAAACTGATGAATTTAAATTCTCCTTGTTATATTCTGAATAAAGAAGGACAAATTGGCATTAGCAATGAAGGCAGTTTATCATATAGTGCTAACGGTAAAACTCAGAAATTGGAAATGCTTTTAACTGTTCCTACTATCGGATTTCATCAATTAGGTGATCCAACTTTTCTAGAGTTCTACGGCGTAAAATATGCCTATATGACTGGGGCAATGGCTCAAGGTATTGCATCTGAAGAAATGGTAATTACCTTGGGAAAAGCCAACATTTTAAGCTCCTTTGGTGCAGGAGGTTTATCTCCTTCCCGGATAGAAACAGCAATTCACAAAATTCAACAAGCTTTGCATAACAAATCTTATGTTTTCAACTTGCTTCATAGTCCTAGCGAACCTGCTATTGAACGGCGTTTAATTGATTTGTATTTACAGCATCAAGTCAGAATAATTGAAGCCTCTGCATTCTTAGATTTGAGTGATAATATCGTCTACTATCGGGCTGCTGGACTAAGTTTAAATTCAGCTAATGACATTGAAATCAAAAATAAAATTATTGCCAAAGTTTCCCGGCGAGAAGTTGCCACTAAATTCCTCCAACCTGCACCCACAAAAATTCTCACCCAATTAGTTGAACAAGGATTAATTAGCGAATTGCAAGCTAATCTTGCCGCGAAGATTCCTATGGCTGATGATATTACCGTAGAAGCAGATTCAGGAGGACATACAGATAATCGTCCCTTGGTTTGTTTATTACCTTCTATCTTAGAATTAAGAGACGAAATTCAACGTAAATATTGTTATAAACAACCTGTAAGAATTGGGGTAGCTGGGGGAATTTCCACACCCCAATCAGCACTAGCAGCCTTAATGATGGGTGCAGCTTATATTGTCACCGGTTCTATTAATCAATCTTGCCTTGAAGCTGGGACTTCTGAATATACAAAAAAGCTCCTAGCTGAAGCAGAAATGACTGATGTAATGATGGCACCCGCAGCAGATATGTTTGAAATGGGAGTCAAATTACAAGTTCTTAAGCGGGGAACTCTTTTCCCCCTTCGCGCTCAAAAACTAGGGGAATTATACAGAAATTATAATTCGTTTGCCGAAATTCCTCCAGATGAAATAGAAAAGTTAGAAAAACAAATTCTGCGAAAAACAATTGCCGAAATTTGGCAAGAAACATCTACTTATTTATCTCAACGTAACCCAGAAAAATTAAGCAAAGCAGCTAATAATCCTAAATTAAAAATGGCATTAATATTTCGCTGGTATTTAGGACTATCTTCCCGGTGGTCAAATACTGGAGAAAAAGGTCGGGAAATTGATTATCAAATCTGGTGTGGACCAGCAATGGGAAGTTTTAATAATTGGGTACGTCATTCTTACTTAGCAGATATCAATAATCGTCGAGTAGTTGATATAGCCGATCAAATTATGACAGGTGCAGCGTATTTATATCGTATTCAAAACTTAAAAATTCAAGGCTTACAAATGCCAGAAGAATTCAGCCAATATCATCCACAAAATTTGTAGTTAGCACTATACAGCATTTCCTCTGTGATCTCTGTGCCTCTGTGGTTCGTTATCAAAATACAATAATGCCCACAACATAAACAAATCAAATTAGATTTATATGCAAGTGAGGGATTTATCCCTCACTACCAACAACGGTGATAAAAATGGCTATAAATAGAAAATTAGGACAGCTAGAAGAAACAATGGAAATCCTGAATCAACGAGCTAAAACATGGAACTTAGTTACCATTAGCCGGATTCAAGGAAATATTCAAGAAACGGTTCTCAGACAGTCTTTAGATATTATTCAATATCGTCATCCTGCGCTTAATGCTCATATTATTAATTCTAGAAATTCCTACTATTATCAGTCCAAAGGTACAGGAAAACTTCCTTTGCAAGTTGTTAATATTAGAGAAAGTCAGGAATGGGAAGCAATCGTTAATACAGAAATGAATCAGGTAATTGATAGTAGTAAATATCTGCTACGAGTCGTACTTGTAAAAATATTAAATCAGCAGAATATTAATTATCTAATTACAACTACACATCATGCTATTACCGACGGTTTATCAAGCATCCAACTTCATTCAGAAATTTTAACCTACTGTCAAAAAATTACCGCAGGTAAATCCATTCCAGCAGTTACTACGTTAGAACCACTTCCACCCATTGAAAAACTATTACCTCCATGGACAAATAGTTTTAAAGGCAAACTAGGGAGAATTGCTTTATTATTAAATCTCGCACTGCAAAAATATTGGAATCAACCAAAAACATTAGGAGTAGAAAAATATGTTCCCATTTCTCAACGGCGTTGCGAAATTATTCATAGACAACTTAGCGAAGAATCAACACAACAGTTTATTCAGCAATGCAGACAAGAAAAAACTACAGTACAAAGTGCTTTATGTGCGGCATTAATGTTAACAGTCTCCAAACAACTGACTAAAAGCCATGAAGATAATATTCGAGTTAGTTGTTTATCATATCTTGATTTAAGAAGACGGTTACAACCAGAAATTAGTCAAGAAAATATGACGGTTTTAGCAGCCTCTATCATGGGATTTTATCGAATTACTAATAATATATCTTTTTGGGAATTAGCGCGAAAAGCAAAACATACTCTTAATAAAAAAATTAGCCAAGGAGAAATTGTTCAAATGATATTTCTCGCTAAACAATTGATAAATTTTTCTTTGCTATTCCCGAATCAAGTATCTGCTACAGTTTCAGTTTCTAACATTGGTAAAGTTAATATTCCCCATACTTATGGAGAATTAGAACTAGAAGAAATCAGTTTTGTTGGTTCTCATGCTTTATATGCAGGAATGTTTATTGTTCACGCTGCTACTTTTCAAGAAAAAATGACTTTAAATTTTGTTTTTTCTCAACCTGCACTTAATCGCCAAACCATAGAAAAACTTGTTGATAATTGCATTGATTATATCATGAAGATCTCATCTCATTACTTAATACCAGGAGGTACATAAATGAATAACAATCTCTCTCATTCCCTACCCGACAACCAAGATAACGCCACTAAAATTCAAGCTTGGTTAGTTTCCGAAATTTCCTCTTTACTGGGAGTTAATCCAGAAGAAATAAATATTCGTGAACCTTTAGATAGTTACGGTTTAGACTCAGCACAAACCATAATTATCGCTAGTAGAGCCGAAAAGTTTTTGGGATTTAAATTATCACTTATCCACCTTTGGTATTATCCCACCATTGAAGAACTTTCTCTCAGATTATCTGAAGAATTAGAAAATTCCCAGTCAGAAATTATCCAGATATAACCTCTACAAATTCTGTTTAATTACTGATAAACCAGTTTTTCCTCCTTGATTATTGGGACACTTCGCTAGATTAGGATAGCCTAATTCAGCCAGGTGTCCTCTTTTCTAACTTCCTATTTTTAAATACAGGAAATTTTGTTATGAACGCAGCAGAAATTTTAGCAAAACTCACTCAACAAGGTGTCTTATTCTGGTCAGAAAATAGCAAGCTAAATATTCGTTCTCCCAAGGGTGTAATTACTCCAGAAATACAAATAGAAATAGCTACATATAAAGAAGATATTTTAGCATTAATCCAGGAAATGAATGTTACAAATAACTATGCCCATGAACCTTTAACTCAAGGTATTAGTTTACAAACTATTGGTAAATTAATTGGTGGCTTTTCTGGAGAATCACCCACAGGATATCAAGCACCAATTATTAATCCTCAATTCATGGCTGAAAACTTAAAAGTTACTTTTAGACCTTTACCCGATAATTATCATCATCAAGTTATTGTCAGATTTCGCCAACAATTAATTTTCTATCTGCAAAAGCATGGTGTGAAAGTAATTCCCTGGAAAGAAGCCACAACCGAATTAAAACATACCATTAAAATCCCCATTATTAACTGGCAGAAATCTTTAAAAATGCAGAGTGTCAGAGCAGATATTGATGCTGTAATAGACGTAGAAAGACCAAACTCATGGTTAAGAAAATTAGGAATATTTATAGCTGAGGCTTGGTATAAGTTATCTTATACATGGTTGAAAGAAAAACAGCAAATGTCCGTTATTGAAATTGCTAAATTAAGTAGTTGGGCTGAAGATCATGCTGCCAAATATGTGGAAGATCCGACAAATACACAAGTAATAATTCTCACTGATATAGATGCTGAATTTGTTAATCCACTCACACCTTATTCAGAAAAAATTCGCATTGGTATCAATACACTAGTTAAAACCTTTTCAGAAATTGTTATTGGTGTATCTGATGAAAAATTTTCTATTTTGAATATGAATCTTTCTGATTCTAAATTCGCTCCCCATGAAATTGAAAATTTTGCTTTAAAATCACTTATTCCTAAAGTATTTGTCCCCATTACTCCATTATTAATTAGTCGCTTTGAACTAGGAGAATATAATCCTCATCTATCAAACCATGCCGGAAAGCTGGTAAAATTAGGGCAAGAATTAGCATCTACAGGTTTATTTCCCGCCGGATTTAAATTAGATGAAGTTATTAAAAGAAAATCCCATAGAGACATTGTTAATGTCATCGTTAATGGCAGAACAGGAGTATCTTATGGTTTTGTGGCTTATGCTGAACCTCCTCATTATGTCGGTAAGCCAGAAATCACTATTGATGAATGGGAGAATTTATTACCTGTAGCCGGATTTAGTAGTTATGAACTTCGCCAAAATGAACAAGGTAGACGTTTTATTAAACTAAATATCAACGCCGAAAATAGATTTAAGCAAATACCTGATATTTGGTTAGTTAGTTCTCGTTCTGGGGCAAATAAAACGGATTTAAACATTGATTCTGATATTCTGCGGATTGGTTTACAAGATAAATTACATCTGCAATTACCATTAGGAAGTAATTCAAAAAAAGCAGATATCAAACCTTCCTATGATATCTATGTCATGTTAGCCATTAGTTTAGCTGCGGCTTTATACACACCAGAATTAATTGCCAATGGTGCGCCCATAGTTCACTTTCATGGCTATCCTAGTTTTGATTGGTTTCAAGACAATGAATATTGTGTGGGGATGAATAATCCTTCTGTACCTTGTGGAACTTATGAATCAGGGGTTTTCAATTTTCTAGGAATTGCTGATTTAGGTGATCAAATAATCAATGATGTCAATTTAATTAGCTTAGTAGAACCAGATCATGGCACAAATTTTATTGCTAATGATTTGGAGTATTTAGTAAATAGGTTAAAAGCTGGGTGCGTAACTGGACAAATTGAACTAGGTGGGAAAAATTTTCCTTCTCTGAAAAATCGGTAACAAGATCCCCGACTTCTTCAAGAAGTCGGGGATCTGACTCTGGTAAATAAGCAACGCATTTATCTTACAATATATACATAATATACATAATATACATAAAGCAGAAAGACTAAAGACATGAAATTCCTAAGAACAGACGTTCCGATCACTTACGAGAACAGGAAGTCGCTTAAAATATCGGATCTAAAGGAGATTGGGTTTGAGTTAAAGTTTTTCTGTCCCAGTAAGGCGGGTTATATACTCACGTTTACGAAAGCCTGGGATATGGCACCTGTAGCGTTCTGCGAAGACGAGCGCACAGTGCTTTTCGTTACAATGAAACTAGCTCGAGAGATCATTGATCTCATTGAGGAGGAACTCGACTACGATGAAATGACAACAGAGGAACTTCACCTCTGCAAAAAGGAAAAGGAATTATTAATGCTTGCGGCAAAAGCAGCAGGGTTGCTTCTCCTCGTTGGTAAATTGGCGCATGAATTCCCGGTATTCTAGATTTAAGCAATGAATTTAGGTGTTTTCATCCGTCGAGAGACAGAAGCCCTCAATTCTAATATGACATTTTTCATCTCGTTCCCAGTCTCGGACTGGGAATACTATCTAGAGGCTCTGCCTCTATTGTTATTCAAGGCAGAGCCTTGAGAATTCATTCCCATACAGAGTATGGGAACGAGAAAAAATTTTCTTCTTTCTTCTTTCTTCTTTCTTCCTGACTCCTTAATCTCCTGACTCCTGACTCCTACTATATGCCGGCTGGATAAATGTCCATTTTTGCGCCGTTGGGTGAGAATTGTGGCAGGATAGAAAGAAGCCTGTGCAACATCACAGACTTAAAAGGGTGTTGTTTTGCTTCAGAAACCGTCAAGAAGATTGTTAGTTTCGCACTGTCAACGAAAAATTTGGCGGAAGGGATATACTATCCTCTGAATGTTAGTAAATTGCAGAACAAGCTATAGCGGTTGTCAGTTGCATGAAAACATCCAGTTATCATCAAACTTTTCAGCCTGTTCCCCGTTCCCGGCTACATATACTCCCCACCCTGACTAGGAAATGAATCCAGAAAACTCAGAAACTTACATAAATCATCCAACTTGGGGTTTACTCTATAGGATCTGTATGGTTGATGAGAACCAGGATCTGTTTACCACACTCTACGCCCAACGCTTATTTTTTCTGGTAACAACTGAGCTTAAAGCCCTGAAATTTCAGCCAATTGGCCGGACTGAAGCCAGAATGATGCTGGAAAATCGCCTACGGACTTTGCGCCGCAGTGGTAATTCTCAAGAGTACGAGCAACTTCAAGGTGTATTTCAGCGCACATTCCAATGAGTAGTTCACTTAGCGATCGCCTTACTCAAATTCGCGCCTCACTCCCATCTACAGTGAGGTTGATTGCTGTTACAAAAAGAGTATCTACCGAATTAATGCGGGAAGCATACACCGCAGGAGTTCGTGATTTTGCCGAAAGTCGCATCCAAGAAGCTGCCAGTAAACAAGCCGAATTGCAAGATCTATCGGATATTACCTGGCACTTAATTGGACATCTGCAAACGAACAAGGCCAGAAAAGCCTTAGAACTATTTCAATGGATTCACTCCGTTGATAACTTGCCGCTGGCACAACGCTTAAATACTCTAGCGCAAGAACTGGGAGTGAATCCTAACGTATGCTTACAAGTCAAACTTCTCCCCGACGCGAATAAATCTGGTTGGATGGTTCCAGAATTATTAGCTGACTTGGCAGCACTCAACCAATGTCAAAATTTACAAATTCAAGGTTTGATGACAATTCCGCCGCAAGGTTTGGCGGATGCAGAAATTTTAACACTATTTAATAGTACATACAAATTAGCACAAACCATCAAATCACAAAATTGGCCAAATATTACAATGCAGCAATTATCAATGGGTATGTCTGGGGATTACCAATTGGCAGTGCAAGCAGGGGCAACAATGGTGCGATTAGGTACAATTTTGTTTGGTGAACGAGCCTAGACATAGCTGTAGTCATACTTCGAGACGGCATGATTAACACTCGGTTGCGAATTTACTACCAAGTATTGATAATTGTCAAAAAATATAATATTCTCATAAGTAATTCTTAATTGCAAAGGTGGTCAGACCCCCTTTATTTTTAATGATCATTAGGCTACAATTTTAACTCAATGTTACAGATTCGTTAATGTGCAGGCATTAACATGAGTATCTGTTGATAATTGAGAATTTGTACTAAAGAGTAAAATCAGTAGTACAATTGCTACGTCCAACATCTACTATAGTTACGACTACTGCCTAAAAGGAACTTTAATGTAACTTATAGCCAGGAAAATTAGGGGAATTTTAATCCAGGAGCGTACAACATGAGTAATATATTTTCCAAACTCAGGGACTTTGTTGGTTTGAATGAGCAGGTAGAATACGAATACTACGAAGAAGAAGCTGATACAGCCAATAATTATCAGAATATCTATCAGCAAGAAAATCCTCAACCAGCGCCACAGGAAACTACTCCTGCCAATCGGCGTTGGCGGGAAAATCCACCTACCACTACTGAAGAAGTAGCAACAACAGTATCCAAACCTATGAGTAATGTTATTGGTATGCCAGGCGCAATTAATGGAATCTCTGAAGTTCTAGTCCTCGAACCTCGCACATTTGAAGAAATGCCCCAAGCGATTCAAGCATTGCGCGAACGCAAATCAGTAGTATTAAATTTGACCATTATGGACCCCGACCAAGCTCAACGTGCAGTTGACTTTGTTGCCGGTGGTACTTATGCCTTAGACGGACATCAAGAACGAATTGGTGAAAGCATCTTCTTGTTTACTCCCAGTTGCGTGCAAGTTAGCACTCAAGGTGGTTTAATACATGAAGTGCCTATCAGCCAAGCTCGTCCCGCTCGTCCCGCAGCGACAGCAGCAACGACCGCTTGGGGAAATGAACCCACTCGGATGGCACAGTAAGGTAAATTAGTCATTAGTTCTGATAATTAATTGACCACTAACTAGTGACTAATCAAAATGAATATAAAATTTGGCTTAATTGGCGGTGGGGTAATGGGAGAAGCTCTATTATCCCGCCTTATTGTCAGTGGTATTTATCAAGGCTCAGAAATCATCGTCAGTGAACCCCAGGCTGAACGTCGCGGCTATTTAGAGCAGCAATATGGGGTGGTTGTAACTACGGATAATAGCTTGGTGTTAGGGGAAGCAAAAACAGCGGTGATGTTGGCAATCAAACCCCAAATATTTAGTGCTGTAGCCCAAGAATTAGCAGATATCCTGCCCACAGAACATTCACCCCTGATCATTTCTATACTGGCGGGTGTAACTTTAAAACAATTGGAAGCAGCCTTTCCCCAAGTTCCCATAATTCGGGCTATGCCTAATACTCCCGCTACAGTAGGTGCAGGGGTAACGGCAATTTCTCTAGGTGCTTACACTCATCCCCATCACCAACAAACAGCACAGCAGATTTTTACCGCTGTGGGGGAAGTGGTGGAAGTATCGGAAAGTCTCATGGATGCGGTGACAGGATTATCTGGTAGTGGACCGGCTTATGTGGCATTGATGATCGAAGCTTTAGCTGATGGGGGTGTGGCTGTGGGTTTACCAAGAGCGATCGCTCAACAACTAGCTGTACAAACGGTATTAGGAACAGCTACACTGATACAAGAAACAAAAATCCACCCAGCGGAACTCAAGGATAGAGTTACCAGTCCTGGGGGGACAACCATTGCCGGTGTCAGCGCCTTGGAAAAAGCCGGTTTTCGTTCTGCTATCATTGAAGCCGTCAAAGCCTCAAAAGAACGCGCTCAGGAATTGGGGAAAGGGTGATAAGTGAAGTTTTTTTATGATATGCAGCACGGGAAATTACAAAATACAGCGGTTTATGGTTGAAAACCCAGAAATATCCACTCCCTCTTAACCACGTTTAATGGGTAAAATACGCACCCTAGATTGGGCTTTGTCAACTGTTAGCAACGCACCGGAAAAAAGAGAAGATTCAAACTGGTTCAGGGCTGAAATTACTATATTTTCAATGCTACTAGGCAAAATATCCTGAGTCCGAACCTGAATAACGCTGGGAGTATTTGCACCTGTGGCAGCTAATAGAGAACCGAAGTCTAAATCGTGGGTAAAGACGATATATCCATTAGTTCTTGCCCACTCCATAATTACCGAATCTTTCTCACGGGTATCGCCAACTGTAGACCAGTGGACAGCGGTAATGTTATACCTCCCAAAAACCGCTACCCAATCAGGGGAAAGATTCATATCAATCAAAATTTTCATGCACTTATCAACGGGACTTCAATTTCTTCAGCCCGCCATGCAGCATAGGCAAGAGCTTCATAGATATCTGCTTCTTCAAGGTATGGGTAAGCCTTGAGTATATCATTTGCACTGTGTCCAGATGCCATTAGTCCAACGATAGTACCAACTGTGACACGCATTCCCCGGATGCAGGGTTTGCCGCCCATTACTTCTGGGTTACGGGTAATTCTGGTGAGGTTTTGCATAGCTGATTAAATTGGGAAACCAGAAATGGCTGCGTTAATCTTTTCCATTATCACTCTTTTTGACTGAACTTCCCAAGGCTGCAATTGAAAGCAAAAAGTTTTTACTAGTTTTTTGGGATTGTTTTTGAGTTGCTTTATAGCGCAGGTAATCAATAAAATTGATGAGTTCAGTGAGTGAATCTTCTGGCAATGTCTTAATTGACTCAATAATCTGCTCTCGGTTTTTGGTTAAAGTATCCATATATTGATTTAAAGGAATGCGGCTTACTTCAAACACACTATTCTATTCTGACTGAAATTGCTAAATTAGCTGTTAGAAAATGTTGTAGTTCTTGGATCTGTTGATCACATTTGTTGATATCAAACTTATAAGGAAAAAGTGTGATCACGAATAATCTTCCTTTTTGCGGTCAATAATATCAATTATCAAAAAACCCTGATCTGTTTTTTTAAATAGTAGCCGTACTGTGGGATCTACTTTGACTACCCACGTATCTGTATCCTCAAGTTTATCAGACTTTAATCGCTGTGATTTATCAACATCTAGCTGCTTTATTACTTTAGAAACCCTATTTTTCTGACTTGATGGCATGGTTTCATAAGCCATCAAAGCTTTTTCTCTAAATTGCACAGTCATATTTATATCTCCATAAACTAGCCGCAGGGGAAGAAATCAAAGGTTTACCCCTATATCATAGCCTTATTTAATCGCTTCATTAACGTACCCTAAAATATAGTGCGATAGCGAAACGCTCCGTAGGAATCGCTATCCTCAATTTCATTAAATTGGTCTGGGAGAACGATCGCTAAACAACTAGCTGTACAGACAATCTTAGTAACATCAACACTATCTATTAGCAAGCCGTCAAATTGTGATTTAATTCACAAGAAGTAACTTATAACTTGGCAGTTCGGTAAACTGATCATAGAACTTGGTCTTTATATCTAAAATTTCTCTTTCCATCTCAAGAAAATATTCTCCATTTTTTTCAGTTTCTAGCATTTCTCTTAAACGTGATCCCAATCTACCTGAATGAGTAGATGATAAAAGTGATGCTTTCTCCATAGATTCTCTAGCATCGTGACAATAGTGAGGATAGTAAAAGCGTGATTGATTGTCTCCACTAATACTCAGTTGCTTAGACATTCTTTTCCAAAATTCACCATATTCAACTGAGATCAAAATCTCACCCCAAAATCTCAATACAGTTAATAACTTGATATCACATAGTTCAGATCCAGCAACACTGATAAGCGATTCAATCTCCTCAATTGTACGAGTTGTTGTAACTGTTTGACGAGAACCTGAAATCTCGGACTGCGTAGCTCCAAGAGAAATTAAGTCATGAACTAATTCTTCCCTGTGTGATGGCGTATTTCCATTGATATCAGGGTACTCTTCCCGTAAAATCTTTCGAGCTATCTTGGTAGCTTCTATATCTGTAAGACCATCAATCGCCATATCATAAACTTTAGTAAATTCGAGCGAAAGGAATCTTCGCTGAAGAAGTATTTGAAGAAAATCCTTTTGAGATATAAACTCAATTCCTTGAAAAACTTTGTGACTTCTAAATAAAGCAATCAGTTTCTCTTCTTCGTTGTCAAGATTGGTAATCATTAGTGTTCTCTATTAAACGTTAAAGGATTATAATTAGAATTTGTCAGCCATAATACTGATTTCCGTTCGCCAATTTCTCACATCAGAAAATTCCTGTCCAATACTCCATAACATTGCTACTTCCCTAGAGACTGATTTTCCCAGAATAGAAGTTTCACTCTGTACTTCGATTTGAGGGGCTTTTATAGCAAGTTGTCCATGAAAGAACAGGCTTACAAAAAAGTGTTCATCAACATTATATACAGAAATTGAAGGCATTGCATTATAAAGCTTAATCTGCAAATATTTTCTGTTTTCCTCGTCTACTCTCTCAGCAATGTCACTTAATACATCAAGACAATGTTCTACACCTGATCTAACTTGGTTTTCTTGAAATTTAGAAGTACCAAACCTGTGTAATGCTTCACTACGTAATGTTGCAATACCCGAATTAGGGTACAGCATCAGAATCTGCACAGTGTTTTTTTTACTTAAAGCATCTACTAAGGCATCAGCTAAAAAATCAAGATTTGGAATCCATGTATTCAAAATAGTAACTTTTTTTGATCTACCAATGAGCTTCTCAAAATCTTTATCATATAAGCTTTGATGAACAGCTACTATTCCAGCATAATGAGCTTCCTTCAGCAACTGAGACATAGTTTCTATATCAAATTTGGATAGAATTTCTTCAATCTTGAGCAAATGCCCAATTTTAGTAGTTGGTTCACGTAACTTCTTAACTACATCCTCAACCAATAATTCAGATAACTTTTCAGTATCATTTTTATGACGAATAGATTGAATACGTCGATATATAACAAATGACAATATGAAAAGAAAGGGAACTGGTATCAAATTTGTAAGTATACTTTTTAGAAACTCCAATATCCCTGGAGGAATATTTTGTATTGAAGAAACTACGAAGTAGGTAGCTACTAATGTTATCAATGCGACTATAGCTACGATAAATATTAATCTTTCAACTTCTGCCAAAAGTTCGGTTTGTCTTTTCATGTTTTTTATTGGCACTTAATTTTTATGTATCAAAAAATTTATCTTTTGTATAAATTTTTCTATACTCAGACTATAATATCACACTACTGGTGCGTTTTGCGGGTCAAGGGTGTTGGTATCCAAAATGTACATCTAAAGGCTCTCCCGTAGAATGTCTTGTCCTGATTCGGTGCGAATTTCTTCTAAAGTGGGAAAGTCATCTTTCCAAGTTCCAGCAAGTGAATAAACTAATTCTGACCAAGATAACTCGTCAATATTTTTAACAGTTTGACTGTTATTTAGATGTTTAGCACGGATAAATTCAGCAAAAGTCAGAATCTCATCAGCTTGATCTGGAGGAAGAGTTTTGACAAGTGCATAAATCTGTTCAGCAATAGTCATAATAGAGTTTTAGATAAAATCAGGTCGGTGAAATTATTTTATCGTAGATGCAACTACTGAGACAAAAATCCACCATGCAAACACTAGCCGTTACTGAAACTATCACCACCATTGCTGAAGCAGAAAAACGATTTGGCTTGAGTCGCAGTAGCTTGGATTTTTTCACAGAATGGCATGATCAATTACCTGAGATTAACTCTAATGACCACACCAACCTAGAAATTCTCTGGAAACGTTATCTTTATCATCGTTCAGGTGGACATTTATTAGAAAGTACGGTGATGCTATTACTTGTTTCTCCATTGCTGACCGTTGCAGGTTTATATGATCCACCTTTTCGCATCAAAGCAGAAGAATCTGTACAAATAACAATAGCTGATAGCGAAGAAACTCTCCAGGGTCGAATAGATTTACTGGTATTACAAGACCGTCTATGGGTAATTGTTTTAGAATCCAAAAAAACCATGTTATCAGTTCAATACCTTAGTCAAATTACGAGGGTGAGATGATAATGCTTTAACCATGAACTCCCGTTCCTCGCTCTTGCTTGGCAAAAACAATCACCCCTAAAAATTCCTTAAAGGTTTCCGACAAGGATTTTTTAAATGTATTGACGGTAGGATAAGGGTTTTAGATTCTAAACTACCTTTTCATCGAAACGCTTATATATGATTATTTTTGCCGTTTTTGCCAAAAATTATCAAGGCTCTTATTTTGGCAATAGTATTGATCAGTTTGGTCAGCATTGCCACAAACCCTGACTTACTTAATGGCTAGCCCCAACACTGATTTACCTAACTTTGGAATGTTAACCAATGGCGACGATATTGTGTTTGTCAAACTAGAAAATCAACACTATGCCATATCACGAGTATTTGCCCCATTGTCTACCCAAAGCGAATTAGAATCTGCCTGTCGAGTTCTGTGCAAAATTGCCGAAATAGTAAAATGATAAAAAAGTGTAAAATTAGGGAAAGAGGAAAAATACTATGCTAACCCAAACAGATTACGCCCTCTGGATTGAAGAGACAATTAATCTATTGAAAGAGCAAAATTATCATAGTGTTGACTGGGAAGACTTAATTGAGGAGATTGAAAGTTTGGGAAGGAGTCAAAAGCGAGAATTGCGAAATCGGCTCATCACAATGCTAGAACATTGTCTTAAACTTTGTTATTCAGACTACGTTCAAGACTATCGTGGTTGGACAGAAACAATTAAGCGTAGTCAGCGAGAATTGAAAGGCTTATTGGAAGACTCTCCCAGCTTAAGACCGTATTGGGATGAAATATTTATAGAATGTTATATCAGCGCATTAACGACTCTGCGAGAGAACTCTGATTATCAATCTTTTTCTTTTCCTGATGATTGTCCTTTTCCTCAAGAAATAGATCAAATTTTGCAACAAACTTCTTGGCGGAAGTAGTCAGTGTAATTGCTTGGCGAGTTCTCCGCAAAATTGCTGAAATAGTAAAATGATTAAAAAAAGCTCAGTAATAGCCTCACAACTTGCGCTTTTCATGTCAACGTAGCAAACCACGAATCACGTTATGATAGTGGATAGTCTGCTTGTAAATTATGATTGAGTGAATTATTCTGCCTTCGCTAATGAAATTGACCTTGGGTCAATCTTCCCCTTTGAATTAGATCAATTCCAGAAAGAAGCGATCGCCTCCCTCAATGCTGACCGTTCAGTAGTCGTCTGTGCGCCCACAGGCTCAGGAAAGACCCTCATCGGGGAATATGCTATCTATCGTGCCTTATCTCGCGGGAAACGGGTATTTTACACCACTCCCTTAAAGGCATTATCTAATCAAAAACTTCGAGACTTCCGCGAAAAATTTGGCTTTGATCAAGTTGGACTCCTCACCGGAGACGCTTCCATTCACAGGGATGCACCAATTTTGGTCATGACCACAGAAATTTTCCGCAATATGCTCTATGGTACACCCATAGGTCAAATCGGGATCTCCTTGACAGATGTTGAGGCTGTAGTGCTAGATGAATGCCACTACATGAACGATCGCCAACGGGGTACAGTGTGGGAAGAATCAATTATCTACTGTCCCCGCAGCGTCCAACTTGTAGCCCTTTCCGCTACCGTTGCCAACAGTGATCAACTCACCAGTTGGTTAAATCATGTTCATGGGCCAACAGACCTGATTTACTCCGATTTTCGCCCCGTTCCCCTAGAATTTAACTTTTGTAATCCCAAAGGATTATTTCCGTTATTAAATGAAACCAATACCAAAATTAATCCCCGCTTAGTCAAAAAGGCTAAAAAAGGATATTGGGAAAAAGGCAAAGCTGGTAGACCAGAACCGCCCGGTATTATTTATACCCTCAGCCAACTGCAAGAACGGGATATGCTCCCTGCGATTTACTTTATTTTCAGTCGTCGGGGCTGTGATAAGGCTGTCGAAGAAGTTGGTGATTTATGGTTAGTTAATAATGATGAGTCCCAAATCCTGCGGCAACAAATTGATGAATTTTTACGCAAAAACCCTGATGCTGGCAGGGCTGGACAAGTTGCCCCACTGTATCGAGGCATAGCTGCCCATCATGCCGGGATTTTACCAGCCTGGAAAGGATTTGTCGAAGAACTGTTTCAACAGGGATTAATTAAAGTTGTATTCGCTACGGAAACCTTAGCAGCGGGAATTAATATGCCCGCCCGGACAACAGTAATTTCTACTTTGTCTAAGCGGACTGATAATGGACACCGCTTACTCAATGCTTCGGAATTCCTGCAAATGGCAGGTCGCGCTGGTCGTCGGGGCATGGATCTCCAAGGCTATGTAGTGACATTACAAACTCCTTTTGAAGGAGCTAAAGAAGCGTCTTATTTAGCTACATCTAAGGCTGATCCCTTAGTTAGTCAGTTTACACCCAGTTACGGCATGGTATTGAACCTGCTGCAAACTCACACCATCGAAAAAGCCAGAGAACTGATAGAACGAAGTTTTGGACAATATATGTCCAACTTGCATTTGCAACCAGATTTTGAAGAACTGGCGCAAGTTCAAGGCGAATTATCGCAAATTCAGTCACAATTGGCAGCTATTGATGAAAATGAATTGATGCAATATGAAAAATTGCGTCAACGGCTGAAAGTAGAACGGCAAATTTTCAAAACCTTACAAGAACAAGCACAGGAAGATAGACAGGCACAATTGGCAATGATGCTAGATTTTGCCATATCTGGAACTATGTTGAGTCTCAACGACAGAAACGCCATGTCACCCCTACCGATAACAGTAGTGTTGGTTGACAAAGCCGTGAGTGTGGGTGAAACATCTTACTTTGTCTGCTTAGGGCAAAATAACCGTTGGTATGTAGCAACTTCAGCAGATATATTAGATATGTATGCGGAAATACCACGGGTAGAAGTTCCAGCGCAGCTAATACCACCTTCAGAATTGAGCTTGAAACGAGGACAATCAATCCGTGGTGATGAAAGCACGATAGCGATCGCTCAGAGTATACCCAATCCTGAAGAATTTAATCATCTACCGACAGAGGTACAGGAGCAACTCAGTCGCTTAACTGCGGTTCAAGAACAGTTAGAAACCCATCCCATTTATAAATCGGGGAATATTGCCAAAATATTTAAAAATAGAGCGCGTTGTGTGGAACTAGAAGCAGAACTTGAACATTTACAAGAGCAAGTATCATTACAATCCCAACGATATTGGGAAGAGTTTCTCTGTTTAATTGAAATCTTGCAATCCTTTGAATGTTTAGATAATTTAGTCCCCACAAAATTAGGACAAATTGCTGCGGCTATTCGCGGTGAAAATGAATTATGGTTAGGTTTAGTTCTGTCCAGTGGAGAGTTAGATAATATTGGTCCCCATAACTTAGCAGCAGTAATAGCCGCTTTGGTGACTGAAAGCCCCCGTCCAGATACAAAAGTTGACTTTAATCTATCTCCAGAAGCGGACGCAGCTTGGTTAACATTGCAACCCATTCGTCGTTCTGTATTAAAGGTGCAGTATCGTCATGGGGTAGCCTTACCTGTAGGTTTAGAAACTCGTTTTATCAGCTTAATTTCTTTGGTGGAACAATGGGCGTTAGGGGTAGAGTGGAAATCATTATGTGAAAAAACCACTTTAGATGAAGGAGACGTAGTGCGAATTTTACGCCGCACTCTGGATTTATTATCTCAGATTCCTCATGTTCCTAATTTACCAGATATGTTGCGGCGGAATGCTCAACGGGCGATGCAGTTAATTGATAGATTCCCTGTGAATGAAGCAATGGAGTAATCAGTTAAAAAATCTCTAATTTGCAGACTATATTTAAATAAAACCATTGTGGGACGGGCATCTTGCCTGTCCGAGTTGTGTAATTTGAATATGCTATTGCTGACAATCATAAATTTAAGTAGTTGTTCTTTTTGAGAATTTCCTTGTTTAATGTGACACATCGTCCGTAGACTGATAGTCCATAAACGCTCAAAATCAGCAGATGGATGAATCAAAACAAAAAATTCTGAATGCTTTAGGTTATCTAGTCAGACAACGCAGAACGGAGTTAGGAATTTCACAAGAGGAGTTAGGACTACGTGCTAACTTAGACCGCACATACATTTCTGGTGTGGAACGTGGAGTCAGAAATCCTTCTCTCACTGCTCTTGTAAGTCTTGCAGATGGCTTAGGTATTAGTGTTTCCGTTCTGCTTAGTGATCTAGAAGAAAAAGCTGTTACACAGAATGAAAAAAAACAAGGTTACTCGTAAGCGCACTAGTAGTAAAGCCTCAAAAAAATCTCCAGAATTCAACTATAACTATGACGATCTGGAAAATATAAAGGTTCATAGTCAACCACGTCATAATAGAAAAGCTCAAGAAAGCTATTTGGATGTAACCTTTACTTATAATGATGATAGATCATGGGAAGGTTCTATCGTAATTAAGTGTCGCCGTGCAGGTATTGATATACAGGAAGAATCAAAGATTAAAGACTATCTAAAACAGGCCTATATTTATTGTGACCCCAATCAGCATAAGCAATGGATAGAGAAACAACAAGAATTTTGGGAATCACCATTACCAACTAAGTCTACAAAATCACCTCCCAAGTTAGTAACAAAACCATTATTTTACAAATTACTAACCTTTCAGTGGACTTGTGTTACCTGCGTACTTCCAGGGAATAATAATCCTGCAAATAGATACAAGAGGTTAAAAGATGTGGGTTATAGCATTGCAACTCATGAGTTGATGCTATGTCAAAAGTGTGGAGATAAAAGAACTCATATTCTTCTTGTTCCACTTCCTCGTAGAGATGAATTACAATATGAAATAATGTCACCTACTTTCATAAATAGATGCTTTATTATTTTTAATTCTTATGATGTTTATGAAGGAAAAACTGTCAATAAAAAAGGATTATTAATAGAACATAAATTTCCTGAAATAAGATGGAATATAACCACACCAAGAACCAAAGAAGTTCTTGATAATCTTACAGATGAAGAAATTAAAAATGATTTTCAACTGATGACAAATCAGCGTAACTTGCAAAAAAGAGAAGTTTGCCGTCAATGCTATGAAAGTAATATTCGACCTTATCCATTTGGCATTAAGTTTTATTATCAAGGTGATGAAAAATGGCCAAATTATATACCTAAAAATGGCAAAGATGCTGAAACAGGCTGTATTGGCTGTGGTTGGTACGATATGGAAAAGTGGCGTAATTCACTTAATCAAAAGTTAGCTGAGTTTGTTGACAATGAGGAAAATTAACTGGTCGTTTTTGGTTCAAGTAAATATTATTTAAGTAAGGAATCAGTGCATAACCAATACACTCTGCTAAACGTGGTGGTACAGCATTACCAATTTGCCACATCGCTTTTTTCATACTACCTTCAAAAATAAATGAATCAGGAAATGTTTGCAATCTTGCCATTTCTCTAGCGGAAATCACGCGATTTAAATATGGATGAATATGTGTACCACCATGATTTTCTTTCACAGTCATACTTGGTTTACCAGGATATTGTCTTTTGAAAGCATCAACATATTTTTCATATAATGAACCACCAGGAGGAACTTGAGCAAGACGTTCCATATACTCCTGTGAATGTTTAGTCCACTCGTGATTAATCTCTGATATTCGAGTGTATTCGGGTAAATCAGAAATTGCTGACTCAATAGGTTTGTATTCTTCTTGATTTAATTGAGATTGAGGATAAGGGTTTGGCATTCCAAATCTATTAGCAATAAAAATAGCTCTTGGTCGAATTTGTGGAACTCCATAAGCCGCAGATTCCAGAATTGCCACAGAAATATGAGGATAACCAATAGATTCAAAAGCTTCAATAATTGCTGTCTTTACATCCCCTTTTTGAATTGTCAAAATACCTGGTACATTTTCCATCACGACATACCAAGGACGTATTTCGGAAACAACACGTACAAATTCATAAAATAACCTATTTCGAGGATCTTTTGGATCACGTTTTCCGGCTACTGAAAATCCTTGACATGGTGGACCACCAACAACAACATTAACATCAGGTGAGCCTATTTGTTGCAGCCAATCTTGGGCAGAAAATTGTTCAATATCTCCACAAAAGTGATGACATTGTGGGAAATTTTTTTTGTGCGTAGCCGAAGCAACTTGACTAATTTCAACACTAGCTAATGGTGTAAATCCAGCTTGAAATAATCCTTGTGTAATTCCCCCAGCACCACAAAACAGATCCACAAAAGTATATTGAGATAATGGACTTGTTTGAGAACTAACATCAGTAAATATCTTATATGGATCAGAATTGTTTTGATCTAGTTCGCGCTTAATACGCTCATAACGCCCTAATTTTGGTTTCTTTTGCTTTTTACTAGGGTTATGTTCATCTTCGTTAGGTAAAAAAGAAATTTGTGTTCCTTGCATTCGATAATTGATATAAAAGGTTACTGTTCTGTGACATATAGTCTACAATACATTAAGCATAGCAAAATTCGCAACCTAATTCTAAACACTAGGGGTTAGACAAGATTTATTCAGCACTTCAAAGACATTTAGTCCTAATTATAGAATAGGTGTCCATTCTAGTGAGGTAGGTTGGATTGACGCAAGAAAACCCAACATTTTATATTAAGGGTAAATCAACGTATTTTTCCCTAATTTGCCTTCTCTACCCACAGGTAAGTAATTACATATCCTCTTGATATTTCACTAACAATGTAGGAATATAATCATAGCCATCAACACCAATAATGGCAATCATTTTGGGGCGATTTTGTTGGAGTAATAATTGGAATTTGTCTGTACCAATTTGTCCCCTAATAATAGTCAATAAACCAGCAGGTTGTCGCCATTCATCAGAAGCAATTTGATCTAAAAGATACATTCCCAGACTACCAGTATAACTGGCTTTTTCATAATTAGCCATAAGATAATTAGCTTCAGCTAAATATGCTAAATTTCTGCCTTGTAAATACAAATCTCCGGAAATTTGGGCGGCTTTAAAGGCATTTTCTAAATAGTTAATTGCTGTTGGATATTGTGCGGTAACTAAATAAGCAATTCCTAAACTACTAAAACATAAAGCTTGACTTTGTAAATCATTTAATTTTTCTGCTAGTTTTAATCCTTGTTCCAGATAGTTAATTGCAAATTCATAAACTTCTGGTTCACTAAGTTCTGTTTGCTTGGCTTGCATGACTTCGCTATAACCTAGATTTACTAAAGCGTTAGCTTCTCCAGTTTTGTCCCCGGTTTGTCTACTAAAAATTAATGCCCGTTGACTATAATTAATTGCTTCACCATAATTTTGTTGTTGCACATAAGTCCGACTCAGATGGTTAAGATTGGCGATTTCACAGATTTTATCTCCGGCATTTCTGGCTATTTCTACGGCTTGTTGATGAAAATCAAGGGAGCGATCATATCTGCCTAAACCGCGCTGGGAATACCCCAATAATGTCAAAATCCGGGCTTTTTCTTGAGTACCTTCGGCAGAACGTAAAGGGGCATCTAAATAATCTAAAGCATCTCGTAAATAACTACCAGAAAATGAGGCAAAAATCCCACCGTAAAGGGGAAAGTAAGGACGTTGGGCAAAGGTTCGCAAAATTTGCAGCATGATTTGCGATGCACTGTTACTATATATTAAAGCTTGATTTTGAAAACCGCTGGCTAATTGACTCCAAATTACGGCAAATGTTAAAAATGTGGAAATAGATAATTTGGGTCCTGCTTGAATATCATAAGCTTGTTGGTCAAACCAATTAATTAAACCCCTTTGTAAAAGCTGTAAAATTATTGTTAATTCTACCCAATTACTCAAACTAATTGCCTGTTGTTTTTCGGCAAATTCTAGGGCTGATTGTTCTACTGCTAAGGTATGAAAAAAGGCTTGGGGAACTTCACTATTAACTACTTTAGCCCAACTTGCCCAGGGACTATTTTCTCCAGGTACACCTCCAAATCCTAATGAATTTTTGCGTTCATACATCCAATTCAGTAAATTTGCTTGGATTCTTTGCCAAGAAGCGATACCACGATTAATCCCGTCAGCAATTTGCTGAAAATCTTGATTAGCACTGGCAAATTGTTGTAAAGATTTGGCTAACTGTTGAAGTTGAGACAAATTTAAGGGATACTTTTGATTAGGATCAGTAGCTCGTAGCAAAGCCGTTAATCGCTCATCTGCGGTGGCTGTGGTAATTTCCCGCATAGATAGAGATATCGCTTCAGTGGCTTTATTTTGTTCTTGCCACCGTTGCCATTGAGTTTGGATAGTTTTAGCCGCGCGTAAACTCCGGGTGGCTTTGGCTTTTTTCAGTTCATCGGTTTCCGAGTCTACCTGAGATTGTATCGTATTCAGGCGATCGCTCAAAACTAATTCAAACACCTCCCCAGTCCCGGAAGTGATACCTTTGAGCAACATTTGATAAACCTGCTCTACAGAGCTAATTTTACCCTTGAGAGTGGTTTCGATAATATCGTTAATTAAAGCGAGATAATGCTCGCGTAATGGTAAAGAGTCTGACACTTTAGCTAATAGAGAACATCACAACAATTCTCATTGTAGCTGTTGCAGGTTGAGAGATTGGGAATTGACTGTGATTAAATTCCCATAAACATAAGTTTGAAGACTGAGCGATAGAATCTAAAATAATCACAATTTGGCATCTCAATTACAACAGCGATCGCGCACGTTGGCAAAATCTGGTAAATTTTGGATTATACGGGTTAGGCGTTGGAAGTCTGTTTGTGATAGTTGTACGGTCATGGGTATTGTATTCTATTGAAATTAGGTAATAAATTTTAGTTTAGAGCAAGATTTATAATCTAAGCTATATATAAATGAGGTCAGATTGAGTATGATTGCACCTACAGAAATTCGTCAAAGGGCAATTGCACTCCTGGAACAATTACCGGGAGAATCTTTAGTAAAAGCAGTTGAATTTTTAGAATCTCTTTCTCATCAAGCTTTACAGGTATCAGAAACAAAGACATCTGACACCAGAGAAACTGATTTAATTCAAATTATTCAACGGCGTTTATCTGCTGAACAACAAGAGAGATTGAATTATTTGCGTCAGCAAAATGAAACTGAAGAAATTACAGAAACAGAGCATCAAGAGTTATTAATTTATGTTGAACTGATTGAAAAACAAGATGCGGAACGTGCAGAAGCATTGATTCAATTAGCTCAAATTCGTTGAATTAATTTGCAAGTTTTGATTAATAAGTTTTTGCCAAATAATATAGATAATGAATAGTCTTTAAAAAAATTCAGGAGTCAGAAGTTAAAAGCAAGGAGACAGGAAAATCAGGATATTTTGATTTTCTGCTTTGCGTTTTGCTAACTTGCAAATTGTTCCATATTATTTCAAGTTTACATTTTTCAATTTCATTGATAGGTACGTTATTTTAACCGGATCGAGTCACCCTATAATAATCTTTTACAGGTATCCGCAGGACATTCAATTATGCCGCATTTATTTGAGCCATTAAATCAACGCAGTGTTAACTTTCCCAATCGCATTGCGGTGTCACCCATGTGCCAGTATTCCAGCGAAAATGGCTTTGCAAATGACTGGCATCTCGTTCACCTTGTCAGTCGTGCTGTGGGCGGTGCAGGACTGATTATGACGGAAGCAGCGGCAATTGAGCCACAAGGACGAATTACACCGCAAGATTTGGGAATTTGGCAAGATGCCCACATTGAAATGCTGGCGAAAATTGTCGAGTCACTACATCATCATGGGGCTGTAGCTGGGATTCAGCTTGCTCATGCTGGTCGAAAAGCTAGTACCACACCACCTTGGGATGGAGGTGGAGAGCTTTCTGAATCTGAAGGAGGATGGACTCCAATCGCTCCCAGTGCTATTCCCTTTAGGTTAGAAAGTCCTGCTCCCAAAGCATTGAGTATTGAAGATATTAAAGAACTGATTGCATCATTTGTAAATGCGGCTCAACGTTCCCTAGCAGCCGGATTTAACTTAATTGAAATTCACGCGGCTCATGGTTACTTGTTGCATGAATTTATGTCTCCACTGAGCAATCAGCGGACAGATGAATACGGTGGCAGTTTTGAAAATCGGATTCGGTTTTTATGTGAAGTAGTTCAAGCCGTGCGAAACATTTTACCAGATCAGATGCCGCTGTGGGTGAGGATTTCTGCCATTGATTGGATTAGTGATGGTTGGGATATTGAGCAAAGTATTGCCCTCTGTCATATTTTAAAATCCCTGGGTGTTGATTTAATAGATTGCTCATCAGGGGGAATTGTACCTGGAGAGAAATTTGTCCTTGGTGCTGGTTATCAAACTGCTTTTAGCGATCGCCTTCGCCGCGAAGCTAAAATCGCTACCGGAGCAGTGGGCATGATTACAGAACCGGCACAAGCCGATCAGATCCTTCGCACTGGACAAGCAGACATGGTGTTAATCGGTCGAGAAATGTTACGTGATCCTTACTGGGCAAGGCGGGCTGCAAAGCAACTACGCCAACCTGTATCAGTCCCCAAGCAGTATGATCGCGCTTGGCATTAAGAACATCTAAAACCAAATTAATATGAAGCTGCATAGAATAAAATATCAAGAATAATTGACCGCAGATAAACGCAGATAAACGCAGATAAATATGGATGATTATTATTCTGTGCTCTCTCTCAATCCCCATTTTGCGTTATGAGTAGTTACATCAGTGTAACTGGATTGAGAGAAAATAAATGGCTCGTCACCCGACTTTAACTTTTGATCGTGGTACGTTAATTTTACACCCACCACCACGCAGTAAAACTTGGATAGATTATGCAATTTGGGATGATAGAATTGAAAAATTCCGTATTCCCGCTATTAGATACCGTTCCTTAGTTGAAGCACTCCAAGCAGAAGCCACAGATTTTATTGATCAAGCTAAGGCTTTTTATCCCTTAGAGTTGGTTGCCAGTTTAGAAATGACTCCCTATCCTCACCAAAATGAGGCGTTAGCGGCTTGGAAACTCGCAGGACGACAGGGGGTAGTTGTGCTACCGACAGCAGCGGGTAAGACCTATTTAGCCCAAATGGCGATGCAAGCCACACCGCGCACCACGTTAATTGTCGTCCCCACCTTGGACTTAATGCACCAGTGGTATGCTCACTTAGTAGCGGCTTTTCCTGACGGGGAAGTAGGTTTACTGGGGGGTGGTTCGCGGGATAGAACCGCAATTTTAGTTGCTACCTATGATAGTGCGGCTATTCACGCAGAAAGTTTGGGTAATAAATATGCCTTAATAATTTTTGATGAATGTCACCATTTACCTACAGATTTTAACAGAGTTATTGCGGAATATGCGATCGCTCCCTATCGGCTAGGACTGTCCGCAACCCCAGAACGCACAGATGGTAAACACGCTGATTTAGATATCCTCATTGGTAAAGAAGTTTATCGCAAATGCGCTGAAGATTTAGCAGGAAAAGCTTTAGCTGCTCATGAAATTGTGCAAATTAAGGTTAAATTATCCCAATTAGAACGGGAAAAATATAATCAGTTAATTCAAACTCGCAATGATTTTTTAAAGCAATCAAAAATATCTTTAGGAAGTCTCCAAGGTTGGCAAATGTTTGTGCAAATGAGTGCGCGTTCTCAACCTGGACGTAGGGCAATGTTATCACATCGTCAAGCCAAAGAAATCGCTTTAGGCACAGATGGTAAAATCCGGGTACTTGTAGACTTATTAGCCACCCATTATCCCGAAAGAATTTTAATTTTTACCGCTGACAATGCCACAGTTTACCGCATTTCTCAAGACTTATTAATTCCCGCGATTACTCATCAAACACCAGTTAAAGAAAGACATGAAATCCTAACTAAATTTAAATCAGGTGAATATAATACTTTAGTTGCTTCTAATGTCTTAAATGAAGGTGTAGATGTCCCCGCAGCTAGTATTGCCATTATTTTATCAGGAACAGGTTCAACGAGGGAATATATTCAACGTTTAGGGAGGATTTTACGCAAAGGTAATATAGAAAATAAACAGGCAATTTTATATGAAGTCATAGCCGAAGATACCAGCGAAGAAGGAACTTCAACCAGACGCAGAGGAGAAAATAATAGTCAGGAAGAAAAACCGCAAAGAGCAAATTTACAAGTTGTTTATAGTAGTGAAAAGAAAAGCGATTTAAAAGCAGCAGAACAGTTAGAAATTAATTATTCAACCGAAAAGAAAGATGTTACCAACAGACCTACTGATACACCGCCAAAACGGCGAAGAAATTATCCCAAAAAGACTGAAACTTGATCAAAAACATTTGAATCTAGCAACTGAATTAATTAGCTTTTTTCAGGAAGCAGTCGGAAAAACTCAAGGATTATTAGAACGTCAGTTAGCAGACTTTGAAGGAGATACCACAGATTACCGCATGAAACGGGGTTTAGCTTATATTCTGAAAAGTGGTTTTTGTACATTTGAAGTAGTTAGTCCCCTCGAACCTCCCATGTTAAGAGCAAAAGTATTTGCATTAGCAGCAAAATCCGTTGCTAGTCGAGAATCAACTGATATTATTTTAAATAAAATTGCTGATGATTTAAGTCAAGAACTCAACCAAGAAGTTTTACCTGCTCAAATAAAAAATGGACTTTATGCTGATTTATCAGAAAATAAAATTTTAACTGCTTTTGATGCACCTAAACCAGAAGAAGTTTTACATCGTTATAATTTATCTCAAGTCCAAGGAGTTTTTTATAAAGCTAGTCAATTAGTATTAAATGCACATCGCAATGTTCCCGGAGAATATAAACTCTTATTTCGTTATTTAAAGCTATTTCAACTAATGGCTTATATTGAAGGTGATGCTGATCATGGTTTTACAATTAGTGTGGATGGTCCTACCAGTTTATTTACTCCCAGCACCCGCTACGGTTTAGCCATAGCCAAACTAATTCCGGCTTTACTTCATGTCACCAAATGGAGTTTATCAGCAACCTTAAAAACCCGTGATTCTTATACAAACGAATGGAAAACCGGACGATTCACCCTCAATTCAGAATGTGGATTAGTATCCCATTATCCCCCAGGTAAACCCTATGATAGTATGTTAGAAGAATCCTTTGCGAGTAAATGGGATGGCTTAAAAAGTGGTTGGATCTTAGAACGAGAAGTAGATTTAATTCCCATTCCTGGTAGTGTGATGATTCCCGATTTTCGGCTAGTTCATCCAGACGGACGGGTGTTTATCTTAGAAATTGTCGGTTATTGGCGACCAGAATATTTACAAAAGAAATTTGCTCAAGTTAGAAAGGCTAATTGTGATAACTTAATTTTAGCAATTTCCGAAAGATTGAACCTAGAAAAAGCCGGAATTAAACTAGATAACGTTCCCGCAAGGATAATTTGGTTTAAAGAAAAACTCTTACCAAAATCTGTATTAGCCGTCATGGAATAATCACAATTTTATATGAAACTGTACAGAATCATAAAAATCTGCGTTTATCTGCGTTTATCCGCGTTCAATTAATCATAAACTTAACTAACAAAAGTTACAGCCCGCAGTTCTTCTTGAAAGACTCGGCGTAGTGTATCTTCATCTAAGGGGGGGTTGGCTTGATCAAGATATTCTCGTAACGCTTGGTTCATCATTGTTTGATAACCTTTCCCTTCAGCGTCTCCTTTTTGTCTAAACGCTTCCAAAATATCATCATCAATATAGATGGTAATACGAGTTTTACCTTGTTGTGGGATAATCGCACCCCGTTTAGCTTGATCAAAATCATATTCCGGTTTCATATTCACGTCTCTCCTTAGGAGTAGCAGGACGGGCAATGTCATAACGTACTTAAAAATTTTAAATGTTCTCCCTCAATTTTCAGAACGTCATTTAAATTTTCCTGTAATTTTAATCGTCCCTCTTCCATATAAATTATCTCATCTGCTCTACGATTGACGCTAGGACGATGACTAATAACAATCGTTGTTTTTCCCTTACGTGATTCAAATAGTTTATCTAGTAGTTTGGCTTCACTAATAGGATCTAAACCAGCAGTAGATTCATCTAAAATTAAAATAGGTGGATTATTAACGATAGCTCTAGCAATGGCTAATCTTTGTCGTTGTCCTCCTGATAAATTTGATCCAAATTCTCCCAATACAGTCAGATATTTCTCAGGAAGATTATCAATAAATTTATCAGCTTCGGCAATTTGACAAGCTTTAACTATTTCTTCAAAGGTAAGATGTGGTGAACCTAAGCGGAAGTTTTCGATAATACTTCTACTCCAAAAATGAGAGTCTTGAGAAACTAAAATAACCTGTTTTCTAATACATTCTGTGGCTAAGTTTTGTAAATTATAAACTCCTACTTTAATTGTTCCTCCTTGTTGTTCATATAATCCTGTAATTAATTTCACTAATGTACTTTTACCGCAACCTGATTGACCAATAATTGCTGTTACCTTACCACCTGATATCTTTACATTAAAATTATCTAGTAAATCTAATCTTCCTGAATGATGAAATAGTAATTTTTCACAATAAATATCATCAGTATCTCTAATATTTGCCCATTCTTTCTGCTGGTCATTTTCTATTTCTGAATGATAATCAATTACTGATGTTAATCTTTCAATTGCAGTTTTAACTCTGACAACCTCATCAATTAAACCAATAACTGCACCAATAAAACCAGAAAAATTACCATTCATGCTATTAAAAGCTAATAATTGCCCAATAGTTAGTTCTTTACTAATGACAAAACTGCTACCTATCCAAAGTAAAGCAACTCCTCCAATACTAGAAATAATACCAGAAAAGGTACTATTAGTAATTCCTATTTGGGCTGTTTTAAACCCTAAATTAGCAAGTCTTCCAAATCTACTTTGTAAATCTTCCCAAAATTGAGGTTCTGCGGTGGTTGTTTTTAGAGTAACTGCACCTTTGAATGTTTCTACTAAGATACCTTGATTTTCTGCATCTAAAACCATAATATCTCGAATTTTTCGACGCAAAGGTATGAGAAATACTAGAGGTGATACAGCATTTAAAATGGTTAATAATATAATGAATAAGCTAAGTTTCCAGCTATAAAACAGCATTAAAGCAAAAGAAATAACTGCAATAAAGAACTGGCTGGGTAAACTAATAACTATTTGACTGACTAATTGATTAATTTGTTGAATATCTTGTAAACGACTAATCACTTCGCCACTGCGGTGGGTTTCGTAGTAAGTTAAGGGTAACCGGAGTATTTTTCTGGCAAATTCTTTAACAAATCCTAATTCTAAACGTTGAGCAAATTGTGTAATTAAATTAGCTTGTACTACTCCTAAACAACTACTAACTAGATTCATGACGATAATGGCTATTGCTATTCCTCGCAAAATATTTGTATCTCCACGAATTAGCACATCATCAGTGAGAATCTGAATTAAAAATGGTGAATTCAAAGACAAAATACCAACGCAAATATTAATTAAAAATGCTACGAATAGAATGAATTTATAAGGTTGAACACGGTGGATAAAGCGACTGATACCTTGAACTTTATCATCTGGCTGTTGTGCAAAGCGAATTGGATCAGGTTGTAATAAAAGTGTCGTTAATCCTGCCCAATTTTGAGCCAGTTCTTCACGGGTAATATAACGAATTCCCACACCCGGATCAGCTATAATATATTTTTTGCCTTTTTGTCCATATAATACTACATAATGATATCCTTTCCAGTGAATAATCGCTGGTAAAGGTGCATCTTTCATTTTGTCGAATATTTCTGGTTGCGCTCGTTTTGATACAGTATCAAATCCCAGGTTTTCCGCACCTCTTCTTAATCCGGTTAATGTTGTTCCTAATTGTCCTGTGCCGATAGCTTCTCTAATGCGGTTAATATTAAAATTCTTTTTATAATATTTAACAATAGTTGCTAAACAAGCAGCACCACAATCTTCTTCGTTTTGTTGTAGGACAATGGAATATTTTTTCATGAATATTGATAACTATCTTTAGTTATGTACAACAAACGTCTCTATAGATTTGGTTATTTTGTCTGAGGATTTTATACAGAATAATGGTAGGGGTTTAGCATTGCTAAACCCCTAATATCTATAACTATCTACGAGTAGAGAAAGAGTATGGAGAGCGTAGTTTAGCTGTAAAAGCTCAGGTTAATGAAGCTAAGGCAAATGTGCAAGTTGCTGAGGAAGAATGGCAAAAAGCCCAAAGTGATCTCAATGCGTCCGAAGCATCTTTACGTTCTAGTCAGTCTGCCTTGAGGATAGCACAGGAAAAACGGGAACGATATCAAAATGTAGGACAATCTGCATTAGGTAAAAACCTATTAGAAGAAGCACAATTAGCAGTTGAACAACAACAGGAAGCAGTAGCAGAACGCACCGCATTATTACAAAGTCAAAAGCAAACTATAATCCGTCAATCCAAATCCTTAGAATCAGCAAAAGCCAGATTACAAGCAGTATTAGCTACTCTTAATCCTAGTGATGGATTAGTAAAAATAGCTCAAGAAAAAATTGCCCAAGAAAAAGCATCAGGAATGGCCAGTTTAGCTCGTTTAAATCAAGAGGGTAATAGTTTATTACAGCGTCAAAGCGAACTAAAAAAACAATTTTGGAGTGATAGACAAGAATTTTTGCAAGTACAAAAAGATATCAATAAAACTGTTGTTTCTGCACCAATATCTGGAGTTATTCTGAAGTTAAATTTGCGTAACACTAATCAAACTGTCCGCACAGGAGAAGAAATTGCTCAAATTGCTCCTAGTAATACTCCTTTGGTAATTAAAGCTAGGGTTTCTACACAAGATATTGGTAAGGTTAAAATTGGACAAGTCTCACAAATGCGAGTGAGTGCCTATCCTTATCCAGATTATGGTATTTTAAAAGGGGCAGTAATTGCAATTTCTCCTGATGCAATCACCCCACAAAATACAGGCAATAATCCGGTTATTCCTTACTATGAAGTAACCATTAAACCAGACAAGTTATATTTAAAAGATGATTCAAAAAATGCTTTACAGTCTGGAATGGAAATGCAAGCTGATATTATTGCTAAAAATGAAACTGTGTTAAAGTTTATTCTTAGAAAAGCACGGTTGTTGACTGATTTGTAAAACTACAATACTCTTATAATGGAGGTTAGAGCTAATTGTATCTAAGAGGATGTTTGAAAAGTATCAGAATTAATCGAGATCCCCCCCACCCCCCTTACAAAGGGGGGCTAAATTCCTCAAAGTCCCCCTTTTCAAGGGGGATTTAGGGGGATCTGCGGGTGTCAGATCCCACACGAAAAAGTTTTCAAACAACCTCTAATAACAAAGAGATATTTTTCTATATTTTGGATTCTCAAAAGTAGAGCTAAACTCTTTGCTACAAACCGATCTATTTTGACTGCACATAATCATAAAATCCATTAATTCATCCGTTCTTATCTGCGTTTATTTGCGTTCATCTGCGGTCAATTATTCTAGAAATCTGATTCCAGTGAATAAGGTGCGTCAGAGAGAAGATATCTGTTTTTTACGAAATTATCGGGTCTGACGCACCCTACAAACTACTCTCTGTGCCTTGTGCGTCTGAAAGTGAAAAAAATTCAAAAAAGAATATTATTTCCCTTTACCAGATTTAAGAGATAACAGCATCTCCATTTGAGTCAGAGATTTACTAGGACTATTAACAGTCACACCAATACCACGAAGAGAATCGAGAATAGCAGTAGCGTCCGCAGGTAAAGGTTGACTTTGAGCGGATAAACGCTCAATTATGGTTTTGGTTTTTTCCATATCTAAATAGAAATAACCACCATTGGGTTTTTGTAAAGAACCTGTAACAGTTTTAAAAGTATCACTTTGATCAAGTGCTGCACCTTTGCGATCTGCTAGTGTTTCCGCAACGGGTCCACCAATAGCCAGAAATGCCGTATTATCATTGAGCCAACCATGTGCCACTAGAGCGCCTTGTTGGGGAATTTGCCATTCTGTGACATTTTTACCGCCAATGGTTCTTTGAGCGACATTCAGCCGTTGCTGTTTGGCAAAATTATCGAGTTTAGTGAAAGTGGCTTCAGCAGTTTTGCGATCGCTCGTATCTAATACTAGCGCACCTCCAAAACCGGTATTAGCTAATAAACCTTGATTAGATTGAATTGCACCTAAACCAAACTCTCCATTCATCCAGCCAAAAATATCTTTATCTAAATCAATTTGCAGACTTTTTAATTGAGTCCGCGCTTGTTGAATTCCTTGATTTAATTCGGGATAATCTTTAGATTGTTCCACAAAAGTTTGCCAACTTTTACTAATACCTTGTCCACTAGCTAAAGCCAAAGTTTCACTGGGGAATTGTCCCACAATTTTGGCGGGAGTAGTTTGATATTCAAATTTATTCAGTTGGGGATCTAAATTCACAATTGCTTTTAATCTTAATCCGCCATCATCTATGCCCACACCTGCTGTCAGTGATTTGACTTGCTTAATTTGCGCGAGGGTTTGTGGAGGTAATTGTTTAGATTGAGGATTGAAAGCAGTTAATTGTTGTACCATATTGGCATAATCAGGAACATAAATTTGCGCTAAACTGTTTTTAACATCCACACCTTTGCTAAGAATATCATTTGCCCCTTCTTTACTAGCAAAAGAAGGTTCACCTTTATAGGTATCAATCGCTTTTTCTACAGATTGTTTATTGGATGTAAACAGCAAATGGTCATTAT
The DNA here is from genome assembly GCF_009711925.1 of Dolichospermum sp. UHCC 0352. NCBI lineage: Bacteria > Bacillati > Cyanobacteriota > Cyanophyceae > Nostocales > Aphanizomenonaceae > Dolichospermum > Dolichospermum sp. UHCC 0352. The sequence continues at coordinate 49,665 of NZ_VIKY01000290.1, forward strand.
TCAAAACTGTTACATAAGTCGGTTGACCTTGACCAGTAGATTCGATAATTTTTTGACCTTTGTAGTCCGATTCCTGAATTTTGACGTTTTTTTGGTCTTTCAACTTATTGGCAAATTTCAAAGCAGCTATTTTATCTTTAATCCCTACCACTAACAAATAATTTGGGGCTTCGGAGGCGGGAAAGTTATTCTCGGATACTTTTTTTGCATCTGGTGGTAGTACCGCAATCATCACCCCACCAACCCAAGGTTTGATATCTGCTTCGTAAGAAATTTTATGATCATTCAACATTTGTTGGTTGAAACTCTGGAATTCTTTTGCCAGTAATTTCTGCGCTTCCGGTGTACCAAACTGCTGTAACTTATGCCAGGATTCAGGATTAGTGTCAATATAAGTTGCCATTAGAGCAGTTGCAGGTACTAATTTAGCACTACCTAAAGGACTAGAACTATCACCACCACCCTTTAGATACATATAAGCTGCTATGCCTCCTGCTATAATTACAGCAGTACCGATTATAGGGATTAAAAATGATGATTTCTTTTCAGACATTGGTAAATGCTCCTTGTTGTTGTAAATTTTATTGCAGAATCTACGCAATGATCATTGGTAGACAGAGGATTTTATCTAATGGAGAACCCATGAAAAACAAGTATATTTTGGGGATTTTGTCAACTGAGTTGATATCAGTAAATATCGCATATTGAGTATAAAAGGGTTGAAAATACCTCGCGGTTAGAGACAGTTTACAATCAAGTGGTGAAAAAACATAATTCCCAGAGATTTTGATGTTTAAATCCTTTTTTTATCCCTAATTTCCGCTAATTTTACGGTAATTACTGATATAATTAACGGTTTATGCTCACCAAAAAGTTGTAATTGGGTCTAAATAATACTCCATTATGGTTAAGGCTGAATCCGCAAATGATATCTTATTCCTGTGAAAACAATAGTCAATTTCTCATCTCCAAGTTATTCTAAAACTAATCTATATGGAAAATTAGTAGTATTTGTACTCAATAACAAATGATCACGGATCAAGATTCTCTTGAATCAAGGTAGGGAAGAGTTTGCTGATCAAAAAATGTCATACTACGCTACACTTCTTTACTTGTATGATTTACATCCCATTAAATCTTTTAGAATTAGAAGGCTAGAAATAATAAATGTTGCAGTTTTATTTTGATACCGAAAAAACCGGACACAACCGTTTTGAGTTACCAGGGGCAAAACCACACTATAACCCTGACCGACCTGGACAGGTAGAACATATTTTTCTGGATCTGAGTTTGGATATCCCTAACCAAAGTTGCTACGGAACTTGTAGTATTCGCCTATTACCAGTGCGGAATGGGATTGATAGATTGACTTTGGATGCGGTAAATCTGAAGATCACCGCTGTACAAGTAAACGCAGTTGAGCAAAAATTTGAATATGATGGCGAAAAACTTGGTATCTACCTGTCACAACCCACTGAAATTGGTCATCGCTTGTTAATTGCGATCGCCTACGCCGCCGAAAAACCCCAACGGGGCATTTACTTTATTCAACCAAACAAACACTACCCCCACAAACCGACCCAAGTCTGGACACAAGGAGAAGACGAAGATTCTCGCTACTGGTTTCCCTGTTTCGACTACCCTGGACAATTATCAACTTCAGAAATTCGCGTTCGTGTTCCCAATCCCTTAGTAGCTATCTCCAACGGTGAACTAATTGACACCGTAGAGGAGGCAAAATACAAAACCTACCATTGGTCACAACAACAAGTTCATCCTACCTACTTGATGACCTTAGCCGTTGGTGATTTTGCGGAAATTCGGGACGAGTGGCATGATAAACCCGTTACCTACTACGTCGAAAAGGGACGAGAAGCAGATGCTCAACGCAGCATGGGCAAAACTCCCCAAATGATTGAATTTCTCAGTGAAAAGTATGGTTATCCTTACGCTTTCCCCAAATATGCTCAAGTTTGCGTAGACGACTTTATTTTTGGAGGCATGGAAAATACTTCCACAACTCTATTAAGTGACCGATGTTTACTAGACGAACGAGCAATATTAGATAATCGTAATACCGAAAGTTTAGTTGTCCACGAACTTGCACACCAATGGTTTGGGGATTTGGTGGTAATTAAACATTGGTCCCATGCTTGGATTAAGGAAGGCATGGCTTCCTATTCAGAGGTAATGTGGACCCAACGGGAATATGGCGACCAAGAAGCCGCATATTATCGGTTAAAGGAAGCGTGTAGTTATTTAAGTGAAGATAGCAGTCGCTACCGCAGACCCATGGTAACTCATGTTTACCGGGAAGCAATTGAACTTTATGACCGCCACATTTATGAAAAAGGATCTTGTGTTTATCACATGATTCGGGCAGAATTGGGCGATGAATTATTTTGGCAAGCAGTCCAAACATTTGTTCAAGACAACGCCCACAACACTGTCGAAACTATAGACTTATTAAGAGCAATTGAAAAAGCCACAGGACGAAATTTGGCTTTCCTGTTTGATCAATATGTCTATCGTGGTGGTCATCCTGATTTTAAAGTAGCTTATGCCTGGGATGGTGACGCAAATTTAGCGAAGGTGACAGTCACCCAAACCCAAGCCACAGCCGATAGTAAGGATTTATTTAATCTCAGGATTCCCATTGGTTTTGGATATAAAGAAAATTCCCAACTCACAACTTTTACAGTTCGGGTACATGAAAAAGAACAAAGTTTTTACTTTCCACTAACACAAAAGCCTGATTTTATTAGCTTTGATGTGGGCAATAATTACTTAAAAACAGTCAAGTTAGAATTTCCAATTTCCGAATTAAAAGCCCAATTAGAATTTGATCCTCATCCCATTTCTCGCATTTATGCTGCGGAAGCTTTAGCGAAAAAAGGCGGATTGGAAGCGACTTTAGCCCTATCCTCAGCTTTGAAAAATGAGCCTTTTTGGGGTGTGCGGGTCGAAATTGCTAAGGAATTGGCAGAAATTCAATTAGATCAAGCTTTTGATGGTTTAGTAGCTGGATTAGATGATCCTAGTCCCTTTGTGCGGCAGGCTGTGATTAGTTCTTTAGCGCGAATTAAAACTCATAATAGCTATAAAGCTGTAAAGAGTGTTGTCCAACATGGGGATGCCAGCTACTATGTAGAAGCTGCGGCTTGTCGGACTATTGCGGCTATAGCAGCGGCACATTTGGAAGATAAACCCCATGAAGACAAGGTAATCAAGTTACTCAAATCTGTTTTAGAAGAACGGGCTGGTTGGAATGAAGTTGTCCGCAGTGGGGCTGTGGCTGGTTTAGCTGAATTCAAATCCTCAGAAGCAGCTTTAAGTTTATTACTGGAATACACAAAAGCTGGGATACCGCAACCATTACGTCTCGGTGCAATTCGCGCTGTTGGCAAAATTTCCACTGGTCAAACTCCCGCTAATATTGAACGAATTTTAGACCGATTAGCGGAAATTGCTAGAGAGACTTTCTTTTTAACTCAGGTAGCGGTTTTAACAGCCTTGGGACAAATGGAAACTCCCAAAGCCATTGGTATTTTGCAATCTTTAGCCAATCAAACCGCAGATGGCCGTGTTCGTCGCTATGCTGAAGAGGAAGTGAGTAAAGTGCAAAAGAATATTGGCACAGACAAAACCCTGAAGCAATTACGTGAGGAACTTGATCAAATTAAACAGCAAAATCAGGAATTGAAAAGCCGGCTGGAAAATTTGGAAGCGAAATCAAATTCAGAGGGAACAGGGAACGGGGAACGGGAAACAGATAAGAGGTTTTGAGCAACTTTACTTTTCGTTACATATTACTCTTCGAGAAGCCGCTCCGCGTCTACGGTTTTTTTCCGTTCACCTACTTAGTCTGTCAAATTTATTTTGACGGGTTTTTGGTAGTGCGGGCATCTTGCCCGCTAATCATCAAGGATGACTAAAAACTTTTTGGATTTTTAGGTGTCAATTCCGGGGTTTTCAGCCTATTTTCTGATAACTCTACTTTAGGTAGTAGAAATATTTTTTGAGGTTGAGTAGTCTTAAATTTATTAATGCCTGAAAAACGTATATGTACCCTGGAGATAATTTCAGGGTATTTTTTTGTGTTTTTAACAATCACCTAAGTAAGTCTGCCCAATAAAATCGATATATGTTTAGTTTTGTAAAAACCGTGAAACACCCTATTTATAAGGTATTCGTTAATTTATATTTCGTTACATAGATTGATTCTTTAACGCCGACCTACTTATTTTCGAGCAAAATGTTTTTCCATTACTTCTAAAATCATGGGTGCTGCAACACTACCACCACCACCACCGGAATGTTCAGCAAAGGCCACCACTAAAATTTCTGGCTTATCCGCAGGTGCATAAGCCCCAAACCAAGCGTGATTTTCTTTAACTCCTTTCTTCCAAGCTTCAGCCGTCCCACTCTTACCGGCTACCGGGGGAAGAGAGGGGACATTTAAGACCTTACCTGTACCTTCACTAACCACCTTTCGTAATCCTTCACGCAAAATTTTGACAGTTGTGGGCTTGAGATTTAATGATTCTCTCCAGCTTTTAGCTTCTTCATTATCTTTCAACACATGGGGTTGGACGCGATAACCACCATTAGCCGGAACAGCAAACATCACAGCGACTTGTAAAGGTGTAGCTTGTAAAGCACCTTGGCCAATGGACATATTCACAGTGTCACCGACACTCCAAGGTATCTTCCATGTTTTCTGTTTCCAATTTTCATCAGGAACTAAACCCTTGGACTCTTCTGTAGTAAATTCAAAGCCGGTTTTTTGACCAAATCCATATTTACGAGTCCATTCGATCAATGTTGGTCCACCGACTCGCTTACCAATTTGATAAAAGAAGGTATCGCTACTCCACTGCATCGCTCCTACAAAACCCAATGGTCCAAAACCAGCATGATTCCATTCACCAAAGGTAGTCCCACCAATAGTTAAAGAACCGTAGGTTTGTAATACCGTATCAGGAGAAAATTTACCTGATTCTAGTGCAGCGGTTGTGGTGACGATTTTAAAGGTACTGGCTGGAGGAAAGACACTAATGGCACGATTGACTAAAGGATGTTCAGAACCTTGGACAGTTTCCCAATCTTTTTGAGAAAGTTTTTGTTTAGAAAAGATATTGGGGTCAAAGGTGGGATGAGATACCATGGCTAAGATAGCCCCATTTTTAGGGTCAATGGCGACTATTGCGCCATTGCGTTTACCTAAAGCTTTTTCTGCTGCCATTTGTATATCTAAATCTATGGTCAAGTGCAGATCATTACCAGCTTTCGCTTGTTTGCTCCCCAATATTCGTAGAGGTATACCGCTACCATCTACTTCTATTTGCTGCCCTCCCCATTCACCTCTTAACAATTTTTCATACGCTTTTTCTACTCCCATTTGACCCATGACATCTCCTAATCTGTAGCCTTCAGCTTTCTTTTTTTCCAACTGTTTAGCGGTAACTTCACGGGTGTAGCCAAGTATATGAGCCAACTCTTGACCATGAGGATAATAACGCACCGCTTCAGTATTTATTTCTACTCCTGGTAGTTCATTTTCATACTCTTTTAAGGCTGTTACCTGTGCTTCGTTTAAATTGCGAGCGATGCGAATTAGTGAAGAATGATTAACAGCAGATTGTTCAAGTGTTTTCTCGATCTCTTCTGGGGAGGTGTCAAGAATTTTGGCTAGACGTGGACCAACTACCGGCCAGGAGGGTTTGGTATGTGCCATTGGCCACAAATATACAGATCGGGGATAACGGGTGCTGGCTAATAATTTACCATTTCGGTCAAAAATATTACCTCTTTCTGGTTGTTTGGAAATAATCCGAATCCGATTAGATTCTGCGCGGATGCGGTGGTTTTTTCCTTCGATAATTTGTAAATATATTAATCTAGCGCCGATACCAGATAACATTAATAATGTGAATAAAATTACAAATGTGGATTGGACACCACGTCCAACTGTGCGTGTATTTTTTTTTATACTAAATAATGATGATAAGATAGCCATAGGAATTGGGGACTGGGGACTAGGGACTAGGGACAACGAACAACTGACAACTGTACGGGCGAAGCATTTGG
>NZ_VIKY01000291.1:0-9894 GCF_009711925.1 Dolichospermum sp. UHCC 0352
TCTCCAAATGCTTCGCCCGTACAGTTGTTAGTTGTCAATTATCATTCCTATGATTAGTATTTTTCAACAATTTCGACGACGAACTCCTTTGGGTTGGTTGCAACTTACTCATGAAAAAAGTCGTTTATTCGTAGCAATATCAGGTATTGCTTTCGCTGATGTTCTTATGTTTATGCAGTCAGGCTTTCAAACTGCTTTATATGACAGCAATACTAGATTACATCGCAGTTTACAAGCTGATATTATTCTCATTAGTCCCCAAGCCCGTAGTTTACAAAGTATGTCTATTTTTTCCCGGAGACGACTTTATCAAGCAATGGATATACCGGGGGTGAAATCGGCTGAAGCTATGTATTGCAATCATATTATTTGGAAGAATCCCCAAACACATTTGGAAACCGGAGTCTTAATTATTGGGATAAATCCAGATCAACCAGCTTTTGATTTACCAGAAATTAATCAACAATTACAGAAGATTAAATTACCAAATACAGTTTTATTTGATCGGGCAGCCAGAGGAGAATATCAACAAGCAATAAAGAAAATTCAAGAAGGTAAAACTGTCACAACTGAAATTAATGGTAGCACAATTACTATTGGTGGTTTATTTAAACTTGGTGCTTCCTTTGCCGCTGACGGTAGTTTAATTACCAGTGCAAATAACTTCTCCCAAATCTTTGCCAGGCAGCCTACAAGTAGTGTGAACATCGGTTTAGTTAAAATCAAGCCAGGTTATAAAACTGACCAAGTTGTTGCCCAATTAAAGGCTTATTTGAAAGATGATATTAAGGTTCTCACTCATCAGGAATTTATTGAATTTGAAAATAACTTTTGGAGTAGCAATTCTCCCATTGGGTTTATTTTTAATCTCGGTGTATCAATGGGATTTGTGGTTGGAGTAATTATTGTTTATCAAGTTCTTTCCACAGATGTTAACGCCCATTTGCGAGAATATGCAACTTTTAAAGCCATCGGATATCGTCATTTTTATTTACTAACTATTATTTTTGAAGAAGCTTTAATTTTAGCAGCTTTGGGATTTTTCCCAGGGGTAGCCGTATCTTTAGGACTTTATCAGCTAACCCGAACAGCGACAAATTTGCCCATGTATATGACCATAATTCGTGGTTTACAAGTGCTATTATTAACTATAATTATGTGTGCTATTTCCGGAGTAATTGCTACTAATAAACTCCAATCTGCTGATCCTGCGGATATGTTTTAATTGCTAGTTTACTTGCTTTCGTATTGGCAGCGCATTATTATACTTAAATTTCCCAAGTTATCTTGTTTTGGGTGGCATTTGTTCTGACTTGACCATTTGGGGCAACACTGGGGGATATTCTCACCAAACAACATGAGAAAAGCGGACTCGGTTATGCTACTATTGGCTCGTCTATAGTTAATATAGCTGTATTATGGTACTTAATTAGACATTTTTCCAAACATTAATTAAGTAAAAATACTGATAATATAAACCGATTCGACAATTATCAAAGAATAGTTAATCTAGCTACAATTTTATCAAGCAAATATAAAAAAATTTTAGTTAGATAAATGAGATAATAGAAAAGTTGATCATCAAGTCATCGAGAATTATTAATAATGCCTAATTTTTCCGAACAGTTTTCAATTACACCTGATGCTTATGCACCTAGATTAAAGCGTCTACGTCAATTTAGTAAGGTATTAGATAATATAATTACCGTTCCCGGAACACAAGTAGGAATTGGTTTAGATCCTATTATTGGATTACTTCCCATAGGAGGTGATGCTTTAGGACTCATACTTTCGTTTTATATTATCATTGAAGCTGCACAATTAGGCGTACCTACAGCCACATTAGGCAGGATGGTAATGAATGTAATTGTTGATTCCTTAGTTGGGGCTATTCCCATGTTAGGAGACTTGTTTGATTTTGCGTGGAAAGCTAATAATTACAATATTATTTTATTGGAAGAATCTTTAAAATCTCCTCAGCAAAATCAAAAAGCAGATAAATCATTTATCCTCATTTTTACTGTGGGTTTATTTCTACTGGCTATTGTCTTAATATCCATCCCCGTGATATTACTAAGAATATTATGGCAAGTCTTCACTGGTAATTAAATTATCCTAGAAAATTATGAAAGATTGGTGGCAAGATAATTTTCCTCAAGGACGGCAATATCTCGTTATTCCTGATGCTCAAGGTTATCCAATTCAAATAGCTTATGGTGAAAAAGGTCGAGGTAAACCGCTAATTCTATTACATGGTTTAGGCAGTTGGAGTTATAATTGGCGACATAGTATTGAACCATTATCTCAACATTTTCGGGTAATTTGCTGTGATTTTAAAGGTTTTGGTTTTTCCGAAAAGCCTGTATCTCGTCGAGAAGAAAATGGACATCAAATTATTGAATTAAAACGCATTATTCAAGCTTTATGTGATGAACCACCCATAATAGTAGCAGAATCTATAGGAGCATTAATTTCTTTAGGATTAGCTGGTAAAAATCCTGATTTAATCGGACGTTTAGTAGTAATTAATGCCCCTATTTTTACAGAAAGCTTACCTCATTGGTCTATGGGTTTACTGGCACAAACACCAATAGAGATTATCCATGCAGTTGATAATTTACGTCTCGCATATTGGTTTGCACCTTTAGTCAGAGAAGTTATGGGAACAGAAAGACGGAAGGTATTGTATGATCCTTCCCTGTTAACAGAGGAAGATATTTACTGGATTACTTACCCATTTATTGAAATTCCGGGAACTTTGGTAAAAGTTGCGGAAGATTTACAAATTGCTGCTCAAGAAATTGAGAGTTTGCGAACAAATCAGCCAAGTATGTTGAGTAATATTCAAAAAAATCTCAAAAATATTGAATGTCCAACTTTGGTATTATGGGGAGATCAAGATAGTTGGTTTCCTGCTAGTCATGGGGAAAAACTACATCAACATCTTCCCAATTCTCGGTTACAAATTTTGCAAAATTGCTATCATGATGCCTCAACTGGTTCTTCTACTGTTGTGAATGCCGCAATTTTGGAGTTTTTAAAAGATACCAATTTCTTTTAAATAAATCTGATTGGATTTTTATTAGATAATAATTGCATTGTCTGAAAATTAGCAGGATTTTCCTGATCTTTTACCCAATTTATCGGATTGTTGACAATGTATTCACGAATATTATTTAATGCTTCTTCATTGCGGATAATATGTTCATAATAATTACGCTGCCAAATTACATTTCCTTTAGCTTTATTCATCCGATTAATTTGGCGTGTAGAAACTGATTTATAATTTTGAGTTATTGCCGCCAAAGATTGTGGTTTTGTCCCATTAATTTTAATTGTTTCACCCGTATAGACTGTAGGGGCGAAGCATTGGCTTGATAAATTTTGTTGTTGTGAAAAATCTTGATTTGCCAATGCTTCGCCCGCCACCTCAGAAAACGATTGTGAAAAATCTTGATTTGCCAATGCTTCGCCCGCCACCTCAGAAAACGATTGTGAAAAATCTTGATTTGCCAATGCTTCGCCCGCCACCTCAGAAAACAATTGTGAAAAATCTTGATTTGCCAATGCTTCGCCCGCCACCTCAGAACTCTCAATGATAATAATCCCATGTAAATGATTGGGCATGATCACAAATTCATCTAACTCGACATTTTTAAAATATCGAGGAATAGATAACCAAGAACCCCTTGCTATCTCGCCATTTGTATTTAATTTTATTTCACCATCTACAATTTCACCAAATAAACAATTACGTTGATGGGTGCAAATGGTGACAAAATATGCTCCCTGTTGAGTATAGTCGTATCCTTTTAATCGGATGGAACGACGGTGGTGAATATTGGAATTGTAGGGCATAAATTTAATAGATGGATTTCTTTGTCATTTTTATGGGAAAGGGTGAAGCATTCGCCAATATAGTTTATCTGTTTGTTCCATATTTTTCTCGTGGGAATGCTTCACCCCTACACAAAATAAAAAGAGAGTGGGAGGAGGCATACCAAAAGCCTGAAATCTCCCACTCTACATTTACTGCTGTAGCGTTTAGAAATATATACAAATACTGTCAAGTCATTGGGGGGGTAATGTAGCAAAAACAGTATCTATATGCGGTTAATATTCCCATTGCAGCAAATGTCAAACCTGATTATTGTTATTATTTTCGACTCCATCAATGGTCAATCAATTATTTGTAAATCATTGTTATTTATGCTTGAAAAATGTTAGCATAAACTCTGGTACTGCATGAAAAAAATCAATATGTAGTAGCCTCTAATAGCCACAATATTGAATTTGTTTATCTTGCATCAATGTAACTTAGGTAATTAAAACTTGGTTGCCAAGTTGGCACTTTCTTAAAAATCTTGTGTTTACAAGTTTCTAGAGGAATCGTGAATCTTGTCTGTCTCTGACAAATTCCGCATTGGTATTGAGGGGATAGATTTTCTCTGGTGGCGAAATTATGAGCAAATTTTTGCTGTCAGATGGAAAATTTGGGGATTTATGACGTTTCTGCGAGGACAATTTTTGACTATTGCGAGTGCGTTGAATAGCTTTTGTGCCTTCTCTTGAGTTTTGCAGTAGGTAGAAAATTACAAAAGAACCACTAGAACAGCAGAAGATAACTGCAATTATCAACCATAAAGGTAGAGGATTACTCGGATCTGAAAATGTGGAAATGGTTGATTGTACAGGGATAAGTGCGGTTTCTTTTTGTTCTTTTTGTGGTACATAGCTAATATAACTCAGTTGATGATATGCAAAAATTGCAACTCCTATAGGAATTAGGAACAAACTCAAGAACCAGATCCCAGGGTACTTTCTCACTAGATTGACGAGAATTTTTCTAGGATCTTTATTTTTTTTAAACTCTTGCTCATTATCCATCACGTTAATCACATCAATCACGCAAATCATTGTTTAGACAAGAGGAAAATATTTATTTTCCCTCTTTACCTAATCCGCTATCTTCTCTCCCTAATCCCCTTAATTAATTGGAGAATGTCTTGAAATTGCTAGTAGAATTAACTGATCTACTAATTTGGCAAAGGGTATATCCGTATTAGCCCAGAGTTGGGGATACATACTTGTAGAGGTAAAACCTGGAAAAGTATTAATTTCGTTGATGAAAATTTCTCCCGTAGCTTCCACATAAAAAAAGTCTACTCTGGATAACCCAGCCGCATCAACAGCCGCAAAAGCTTGTAAAGCCATATCTTGAATTTGTTGTGCTACCACCTCTGGTAAGTTTGCAGGAATGAATAAATCGGCTTTCCCTGGGGTATATTTAGTTTCGTAATCGTAAAAATCACTCTCAAAGGTAATTTCACCAATGACGGAAACTCTGGGGTTGTCGTTACCTAAAACTGCACATTCAACTTCTCTGGCCACAACTCCAGCTTCGACAATAATCCGTCTGTCATGGGTGGCTGCATTATCTAAAGCTGTTTCTAATTCTTGACGCGATCGCACTTTAGCAATTCCTACCGATGAACCTAGATTAGCAGGTTTGACAAAACAGGGATAGCCTAATGCAACTTCAATTTCATCACACAATTTGGGAAATACACAAGCATTTGACCAAACTTGCGCCCTCGTCACAGCTTTATATTTTACTTGAGGTAGTCCCGCTTGGGCAAAGGCCATTTTCATGGCAATTTTATCCATTCCCATTGCTGAACCCAATACCCCAGACCCAACAAAGGGAACTTGGGTTAAAGTCAATAAACCTTGAATTGTACCATCTTCGCCATTGGGACCGTGAAGAACGGGAAACCAAAGCTCAACTTGGGCAGTTTCGGGCGGGAATTGCCATAAATTAGGGGTTATGGAGGGGATTTCTTGGGGAACACCAGATGTTAAAACTTGTTGTGCAACTTCTCCTGCTTGCCAAACACCATCTTTTTGGATATAAAAAGCCAAAATTTCGTATTTATTAGCATTTTCCTCTAAACTGAGGGCTTGAGCGATCGCCCGTGCCGAAATTATTGAAACTTCATGTTCTCCAGAACGTCCACCAAACAGTAAACCCACCCGTAGCTTAGTCATTTTTTTCTATATCTCCACAAATCCACAATTTCCATTATAGGGAAAATGCCGAAAACCCTGACATCTTCTTCTGTTCCCTGTTCCCTTCCCAAAATGTTCGATATAGCTTTGAATATATTCTCAATGTTCTCTCTTGCTTTTCTAGTCAAGTCTATGACCAAAATTTCTTAAAATTTCGGCTGAGGAAGCACAATTCTCATAATAGTTTGCGCCCCATAGATACTCTCAATGGAAAACTCTCCTCCATGTAGTTCTACCAATCTTTTAGCAATTAATAATCCTAAACCAGAACCTTGTTGTTCATACATTTTACGTTCAAATTGGACATAAGCCCCAACATTATTAATTTGCTCCTGAGTCATACCACGTCCATAGTCAATTACAGACAAATGAAAGGCATTATTATGACTATTTCCGACAATCTTCACTGGTGTATTAGGCGGAGAAAATTTAAAGGCATTCGCAATTATTTCTTCAGTAATTTTAGCTATTTTTGCAGGAGATATTTGCGCCATACCATCTGAGATTTCAATCGTTAAATCAGCTTCTCTCCCAGCTTTTTTGGCAATTTTTAAAGCTACACTTTCAACTATTGATGTGACAAAAGTTTTAACTCCATTATTTCTCAGTGCTGCTACTTTTTCCGGGTTAGATGCTAATAACTCCAGGTCTGCATACATGATAAAATTCACAGTTAATCTATGCAAGCGTTGACCAGCTTTATGAATATGTTGTAGCATTTCTAATATTTCTGCCTGGTCAAATTCTCCATAGTTTGCCATCAATAATTCTGATATTCCTATAATATGATTGAGAGGAGTATTAATTTCATGGGGTAGTGAATTAGTAATACAACTGCGTAAATTATCCAATTTTTCCTGAGTTTTTTGCTCAAATATTGCTTGTTTATTCAGTCTGGTAGCGATCGCTTGCAATAATTGATTAGAATTAAAAGGCTTTGTTAAATAATCATCAGCACCAAGTTCCATCCCTTTACGTAAATCTGACCACTCTGATTTAGCAGTTAAGAAAATTATAGGAATTGTTGCAGTATCACTATGCTGACGCAGTTGAGTTAATACACCATAGCCATCTAACTCAGGCATCATTAAATCGCAAATTATCAAATCAGGATGTTTATCTTTAGCCAACTCTAAACCCTGTAACCCATTTTCTGCAACTAATGTATCAAAATCTGACAAGTGCAATATCTGCCTAAGATTGTTTCTGATTTGAACTTCATCTTCAATAATTAAAATCGTATTCATATAGTTTTGTATCGTAATCAAATGTTAACTATATTACTAAATTAGCATGATTTTTAGCTCTTTCAGTATCCTTAAAATCATGATACGGAAAATAAAAAATCCCAGTTCACCACAAAACTCAATATATTTGTGTTACCCTAGTACAGTTGTCTAAAATCCGCACATCTGGGAATTCGGGTGTTTCTTAAATTGAGAAATGCACCTAGATGGAGGTTTAACCCGAATAGGAGTAACAAAATATGCCAGTAGTTTCCTTGGCTCAAATGATGGAGTCAGGTGTTCACTTTGGTCACCAGACCAGACGTTGGAACCCTAAAATGGCTCCTTATATCTACACCTCACGAAATGGTGTACATATCATTGACTTGGTACAAACAGCCCAGTTGATGGATAACGCGTATAATTATATGCGGACCCAATCAGAGCAAGGTAAAAAATTCCTGTTTGTTGGCACTAAGCGCCAAGCAGCCGGAATTATTGCCCAAGAAGCCCTCCGTTGTGGTTCTCACTACATTAACCAACGTTGGTTGGGTGGAATGCTCACCAACTGGGCAACCATTAAAACCAGAGCCGAGCGTCTCAAAGATTTAGAGCGGAGAGAAGAAACCGGCGCACTGGATTTATTGCCAAAGAAAGAAGCCTCTATGCTGCGTCGGGAAATGACGAAGCTACAAAAATACTTGGGCGGCATTAAAAACATGAGGAAAGTTCCCGATATCGTGGTTATTGTTGACCAGAAGCGGGAATATAACGCAGTTCAAGAATGCGAAAAATTAGGTATTCCCATTGTGTCCATGTTGGATACAAATTGTGATCCAGACGTTGTGGATATTCCTATCCCAGCCAACGACGACGCAATCAGATCCATTAAGCTAATTGTTGGTAAATTAGCAGATGCTATCTACGAAGGCCGTCACGGTCAACTAGAAGCAGAAGAAGATTACGATGATTATGCTGACGAAGATTATGAATATGATGAAAGTGATAGCACTGAATCTGAAGGCGAAGCATAAGTAGTCTGGCAAACAAGTAGGGGTTTAGCAGCTCTCATTGGTGTCAACTTAGGCTAGGGATAACTTATTTGTTTGGCTGCAACATTCCCGCCCAGAACTTAAGTTCCGGTCTAAAAACTAAAGTGCGTTAAAACGCACTCTGGTTAACTCAAAATCAATCATTATCCTATTTACGCTAAAATAGTCGGTTTTAACCGACTTTAGCTTTTAGACAGGGAATTTATTCCCCGGCTTCAAGGGACTGCTTTACCCCTACATCCATACTACAGATTGGGATATTTTTTTTGATTGGAAGTCTCTTAAATGATTTTCAAATGAGTCCTGATCGTCTGATAATCTTGAATAATATTTGTATCTGTCAAGTTAAGAATTGAGGCAATATGGCGGAAATATCTGCGAAACTCGTCCAAGAGCTACGCCAAAAAACCGGTGCTGGCATGATGGACTGCAAAAAGGCACTGAAGGAAAATAATGGCGATGTCGAAGAATCCATAACCTGGCTACGGCAAAAAGGTATTGCTAAAGCTGACAAAGGAAGCGCTCGCATCGCCGCAGAAGGTCTAGTAGACACTTACATTCAGCCCGGTGGTCAGGTAGGTGTACTCATAGAGGTAAACTGCCAAACCGACTTTGTTGCCCGTAACGACGCTTTTAAAGCCTTGGTTAAGAACTTGGCACAACAAGCTGCAACCACTGATAGTGTAGAGTCTTTATTGGCTCAACCCTATCTTGAAAAGTCCAGTGTCACTGTTGATGAATTCATCAAAGAAACAATTGCAACTCTTGGTGAAAATATTCAAGTTCGGCGCTTTGTGAATTTCTCTCTCACCACTGATACACCAGGAATAGCAGATAGCTATATTCATACTGGTGGTCGTGTTGGTGTATTATTGGAATTGACCGCTCAAAGTGCTTCAGCCGCTGCTAATGAAGAGTTCCAAAGTTTGGCTAAAAATGCAGCAATGCAAGTTGCCGCTTGTCCTAACGTTGAATACGTTAGCGTAGACCAAATCCCTGCCGAAATTGTCACTAAAGAAAAAGACATCGAAATGGGTAAGGACGACTTAGGCAATAAACCAGAGAACATCAAAGAAAAGATTGTTCAAGGTAGAATTGATAAGCGCCTCAAAGAAATGACTTTACTAGATCAACCTTATATCCGTGATCAAAGTATTTCGGTAGAAGAATTGGTGAAACAAGTAAAATCCAAAGTTGGCGAAGAAATTCAAGTTAGTCGCTTTGTGCGCTATGTACTCGGTGAAGGCATTGAAAAGAACGAAATGAGCTTTGCTGATGAAGTTGCTGCCCAAATGGGTGCTAAGTAATTTTGTGATTAGTCAGTGGTCAGTTGTCAGTGGTCAGTTGTTAAGAATATATACTTAATAATTGGTTGTTGATTATGGACTTTTATTTTTGACTAATAACTATTCCCATTTACAGGCCAGCGCGTTCTGCGTGGCCTGTATTTTATTTAAATGATGATTATTTATTCAAAATCCGTATATTTGTACTACAGAAAGCAACTAACAACTGACAACTGACAACTGTACGGGCGAAGCATTTGG
>NZ_VIKY01000292.1:0-2839 GCF_009711925.1 Dolichospermum sp. UHCC 0352
ATTTTTGCCGTTTTTGCCAAAAATTATCAAGGCTCTTATTTTGGCAATAGTATTGATAATATCAATAAACAGCCTGGACATTTTTTGTCCGAATCAGGATTTCCAGGATTAGAGGATTTTCAGGATTGATTTATTCGTTTTCTGTCGGAAATAAATACTATTTTATAATATCAACAAACATCCTGTACATCCTTAAATCCTGAGCATCCTGATTCAGACAAAATATTTTTATCATCTTTTCTATTTTTCCCCTTTATCTGCGGTGGTTGGTGAGCGAAGTTGAACTGTGAGTTCTCCTGTAAATGCTTTTTGTAGGATGGATTGTTTCAGTTCTTTTAATGCGGCGATTTTTTGGCGGTAGATGGTTTCGAGGCGTTGGGTTTCAGCGGAAAGAAAATCTAACTTTTCAACAATTTTTTCTTGCTCATCAATTAAAGGAAATGGAAATGTTTGTGATTCAAATGTTCCCATATTAATATTATCTTGGGCGCTTCCTTGTCCTTTAGCTTTTAGAATAAATTTGAATGCTTGTAGCATATATTCAACAAACATATTATTTGCTTTGTTTTGATCAACAACTAAACCAATAATACTATCAGGAATACAGGCTGCAAAATCTAATACTCCTGTTTCTGCTATATTTGCCGCAATAGTTATACATACTGTTCCTTTAGTCCACAACTTGCTCTGAGCTAAACCTACTTCATTATAAGTTTGTGAATATCTATTTACAATATGATTTGAATTTCTGATATCTCCTGTTTGAATAAATGGATATTGACCATCATAAAGTTTTTTATCATTTCTTGGTCGGTGTTTTGATTTTCCTCTACTAAATTGAGTTGATATTTCGTGAAGTGTTTTCTCTTCCCACCCGTCGCCTTTTTGGGTAAAGATTGAATTTAGATAACTTTCAAATAATTCGCGGGCATTAGAGAGGTTTTTTTCCGTATTACGAATCGCTCTATCAATCCCCTCAAATGCTTCATCTGCGATCGCCACAATCCGCTTTTGTTCTGGAAGTGGGGGAATAAAAATACTTTGACTACTTACATCTCCATCATTAACTGCTGGGTAACTAGCACCTTTTTGAAGTTGCTCCATTGCTCCCATGAAATTTTTAGTAAACAGGAAATAAAATAGAAATTTTCCTTCTACAAAATCTTTGGGTCTTAAAACAAAATAACCTGTACTACAAACCTGACCATCTAAATATTGTGGAACTTCAGCAATTCTTTTGAGAGTTGGACGAACTGTTGCAAATAAAATATCACCTTTTCTTACAAGTCTTCTAGCACGACTTGGGGCATTTTTACCAACAATTGTAGATACTTCTTGAATTACAAATCTTTTGTTGCAAATACTAGAAACATCAATATACTCAAAACTAGCGTTAGGATTTTTCTGGGGGTTAATAGTTTCAGTTTTTTGAAGAACATCTATTAACTTCATCTCTTTCCAATCTGTGTTCATAACATTCCCCAATTCAAAATTCTTTTGACAAAAACTAAGAGATTTAATCTAATTCTATCTCCTGCCCATCCCATAATCTTAACCGTTTAGCAATCTCTTCAGGACTAGGCAACTGCTCACGATAAGCATCAGGCAACTGCGGTACAATTGTATATGTCGCCACCCCAATCGGACGGGATGCCGTTCGCAAAGCATATTCCACCACCGTTTTATTTTTATAACGACAAATAATCATTCCTATCGGCGGATTTTCACCCTCCATCTTTTCTTGACAATCCAAAGCCTCCAGATAAAATTCCATTTTGCCCTTATGTTCCGGCTTAAAATCACCTATTTTCAACTCAATTGCCACCAAACAGCGTAACCGACGATGAAATAATAGTAGATCAATAAAGTATTCCTGACCACCCACCTCCAGCCGATATTGATTACCAATAAACGCAAACGCACCCCCCAACTCAGACAGAAACCCCCGTAAATTCTGCACCAAAGACCGCTCTAAATCCCGTTCTGAATGTTGTTCCGCCAAATCCAGAAAATCAAAAGTATAGTTATCTTTAACCGCCAGTACCGCCTGTGCCTTGATATCATCGGTTACAGTGGCATCAAAATTAGTTTGATTCAGTAAATATTTCTCATAACTCTTATTATCTACTTGATGCTGAAGTACCGCCTTTGTCCAGCCATAACGAGCCGTAGCCCGGAGATAAAATTCCCGCTCCAAATCATCTTTACAACGACTAAAAATAATCAGATTTTTCGTCCAACTAATTTCTCTAACCAATGGTTGGAGATTTGGCTTATCCACATATTCACCGTAAAACTGGCGCATAAACCATAAATTTGCCGCCGAAAACCCATTCCGTCCTGGAAACTCACCTTGTAAATCTCGCGCTAGAGTTTCCACCACAGATTTACCCCAGCCCAGGGTTTCCTGCTTGTGATGAATTAACTCGCCAATTTCCCAATATAGCCGCACTAATTCCCGATTTACACTGCGTAAAGCTGCCAATTGGCGATCGCGGATTCGCTGTTTAATCTCATAGCAGAAATTAGCATAATCCTGAGAACTTATCTCACTCACAACATCCCCCAATCAGAGCAAATATATTTCTAATCTTGTTCATAAGCAGCAATAAAATCATCCCGTGAAATACCAGATTGAGTACAGATACTTCTGAGAGTAGAACCTTTAATAAGTTTATGATTTGGTAAAGTTAAAGGAGTATTTGTGCCATCAGAATTTTGTCTAATCATAGAAATATGCTCTTTTTCTCGTACTATTAAAAATCCAAAACTTTCAAGCACCTTAGAGGTTGTTTGAAAAGTATTATATCAAACCCGTAATCTCCAAAAACCTAACCCC
>NZ_VIKY01000293.1:0-29478 GCF_009711925.1 Dolichospermum sp. UHCC 0352
TAGTAAAGTAATGCTAAACCATTTAAACTGCGAGCAACATCGGGATGATCATTACCTAACTGGCGTTTTCTGATATCTAAAGATTGCAAATAAAGAGGTTCAGCATCATTATAACGTCCTTGAGAATAGTAAAGTAATGCTAAACCATTTAAACTGCGAGCAACATCGGGATGATCATTACCTAACTGGCGTTTTCTGATATCTAAAGATTGCAAATAAAGAGGTTCAGCATCATTATAACGTCCTTGAGAATAGTAAAGTAATGCTAAACCATTTAAACTGCGAGCAACATCGGGATGATCATTACCTAACTGGCGTTTTCTGATATCTAAAGATTGCAAATAAAGAGGTTCAGCATCATTATAACGTCCTTGAGAATAGTAAAGTAATGCTAAACCATTTAAACTGCGAGCAACATCGGGATGATCATTACTTGCACACCAAGCAATCATCTTTTTGAGATGTGGTTCAATTAAATTAAATGTTTCCAGATTGGTTGATTGATCAATATCACTAGCAATAATAGCAAATACATGACAAAATGCTTGTTTAATTTGGCTGTAGTTAGAATGTTGTTTTAGGTGTTGACTAAAATAGTCGTGAATAAGTAAATTTAAATTATAAATATTTTCTTCAACAGTCATCACCAGATGCAGTTCTCTTAAAGATTTTAACCAACGGTCTTTTAAATCATCATGATTAAGTGCTTCACCTTGCAACTGTTTATAAATTTCAATAACAAAATCCCAATGAACAGGAGAAGCTGCAAAAGCACCAAACACACAAGCGAGATATTTAGCTTCTGGTCCTAATTCTTCCCAACTTAAATCAAATGCAACTTGTAAACCTCTTTTTGCTTTTATTCCTCCCCGTACTCGTTTTGGTGACAGAGAAGGATGTTTAACTTTCTCTTGCAACTTACCACGCATTGCTAACAGTGATAAATCCTGATAGTCTTCATCATCTAAATAATATGCTACTAATTCTAAAGCTAAAGGCAAATATCCCAACTCATAACAAAGTAGTTTAGCCTGTTCTGGTTCTGTATCAATTCTTTCTTGTCCAATAATTGCAGCTAATAAATCTACTGCTGCTGCTTCTGACAAAACTTGTAATTCTAACTTTTCCGCAATGCGTTTATCTGGTGTTTCCCGCGAAGTCATCAATACTCGCAGGGAAACTAAATCCTTTGGTGGTAAATAGGATTTGATATCTTTATTTAAACTAGATATATCATCAAAAATCAATAATACATTTTCTGTTTGTCCTTTCCATGCTTGCCAACAAGCCGTTACCATTTGTTGAGTTGATAAATTTGCTGGTAAATCTGCTTTAAATCTCCATTTAGTCAAAGTGATAATTTTCGCAGCCATATTTTGTTTATCTTCGACATTAATATAATAGACTCCACCAGTAAAGAATGATGTATATTCTGGTAGATTTGCATATTCTCGCACCAGTGCAGTTTTCCCAACTCCACTCATACCAAAAACAACACAAACGTTTTTACCACTTTGCAATAATTCATGGAGTTCTTTTAATTTCTCTTCGCGTCCAAACAGTCCACCTTCACGGGGTTGGGGAGGTGTGAACGGGTTTACTTGTAGTTGAGATGGTAAAGATATTGCTTGATTCAGATATTTTTGAGCTAGTGCTAATTCCCTTTCCCTATCTGCTGATTTTCCTGATTGCACTCGTTCAGCATACAAATTACCTAGCTGGCTATAGAGAGTTTCTAGTTTGCTACTATTTTCTCCCCATTGGTTAATCGCTTCTGCTAAAGATGTTTCTAATTGTTCTGGTGAAAAAATCGAACTTGCTTGATTATCTAGAATTACCTCAGAATTGCGATTGATTAATAACTCACCTGTAACTAAAGACGGTTCAGGCTGAAAATGAAATACACCATTACGCCAACTCCAGAAATCAGGTGCTTGCTTGGCAATTTGAGCATAAATGCGTGATGGTATCCATAAAATAATCGGCATTTTTAGTTCTCGCAATGCTTCTCGCGTCCATTGCAAATAACCAAAAAACTTTTTCAACAATTCATCTTGATTGAATGATCCTAATTTTTCTGCACCTAATACTGTGGCTATGGCATTTTCTTTTAATGTAACTTGTTGTGTGATGGCTTGCTTTAAACTAGGTTCTTGACTATCAAGATAAACTCGATAAATATTGTCAGTATATGCTAATTCCTTTTCATAATTAGCTATAATATTTTCGCGCTGACGATC
This sequence comes from Dolichospermum sp. UHCC 0352, assembly GCF_009711925.1. Lineage (NCBI taxonomy): Bacteria > Bacillati > Cyanobacteriota > Cyanophyceae > Nostocales > Aphanizomenonaceae > Dolichospermum > Dolichospermum sp. UHCC 0352. The sequence goes on from NZ_VIKY01000293.1 coordinate 2,241, forward strand.
TGCATCACACACAGCAATGAAAATCTGTAACATCCCAATGCCAGCTTCAATTGAAACTAACAAACTTATATAAGTCTGTTCATTTGCGTTGATAATGGATTTATTAGTTAAGGTGTTCATTAAATTAATTCTTCTAACTTTAACTGTTGAATTACAAGAGGATGAAGATCATACCAACTCTCAGCATTTTTATATTCAATCACATAAACATTGTGGAGCAAATCAAGAAATTCTTGCTGTTTAGGATCATCAGGGCGATAATTCGTATATGTTTGTTGTAAAATCTCCCGGTCAGTTTTGCTCAAAGTAATTGTCATATCATTTCGCAAAATATCAAGTGCTTGCTGCAAAATTGTCGCATCAATTTGCACATCATCAATCGGTTCTAGCTTTCTGGCTTTTTTTCTTAACTCTACTAATACTAAACTACAACATTTTTGAGCAATGCGAACCAATTCCCGAATGACACCACCACTAGATAAAGCAATCTCCAGCAAAATATCATCTGCTAATAAAGTGCTATCAATTCGTTTTCGCAAAATCTCCTGTAATTTAGCTATTGTTGCAGTTACAGGTTGAGCTTCGTTCTTATGACTTTCACCTTTAGGATAAACTTTTAAAACTGGCATCACAAAAATCGGATTACTCGTTTCATCTTCGATATGTTTTTTTAAAACACCATCACGAATTGTGGCAATAGGAATTGTATAAATAACAAAGAAATTAGGTTGTAATAGTGCTTTAATATTTTTGAGAAATATACTTTCAATGGCTGCTAAATCTAGTTTATCTAAATCATCAATAATTACCACAATATCTTTTTTACAAGCTGAAGAAACTTCTGTAGCAATCAGATGGAGATTATCTATTAAATCTCGAAAATCACGTTTAAATTTAGTTTCTATAACTTCGCGGATACTTGCTTCAGCCTTTAACTTGTTTTTCAGAAAACTCCAAAAACCAAGACCTACTTCTACTTCAGCCCCAATTTTACTTTCTTCAATTTCTGTCCGTTCTTGAAACCAATTAAAAAATCTTTGTTTTTTGTTAGCATCAATCTCAATTTTTTGCTCCTCCGCTTTATCCATAATTTGGACAGCAATAGCAAAAAGAATATTAATATGATTGATAGCTGTAGCTTCAATTAAATCAGATATAGAAAAGAAAATTGTCAGATAATTATCGTCAAATTCTCTGGCAAATTCTGCCAACAATGTAGACTTACCACAACCGCGATGTCCTGCAAAAATTAGTTTATTGGTATAATCATTGCAATCCAAAACTCTCTGTTCTAATTCTGCAATGAAATCATCACCATAAGGAACTCGAAAATCTGCGGTTTCTTCTGTTGTTACCAAAGGTTGTAATTGCAGATTACGAAATGCTTTTTGAAACGCATCAATCCGATCAGTTGCCATTGTTTATGCTCCTTATATGTTGACAGTTTTTATGTTATGTCAGTTATATCAATTTTATCTATCTAAAATCAATAGGAGTGTGTAATAGATAATTCTTATTCCACAAATCGGATAATACTGCTAATACCCTCACATTAATGCTAAAATTCACTATATTACGCAGTTGGGCTTTACCACTGTCTTTAGTCTTCAGTTTCCAGTCTATCATGATGGTAGTGTAATCCGAATCATAATGAAGAGGTATTCCTTACCCCAAAAGCGATAAAATCACGGAAAATTGATTTTCATAAAATATATCTGCAAGTAAAACCGACGGATAACTATGTTAGAACAAGGCAATATCAGTATTCATACCGATAATATTTTCCCGATTATCAAGAAGTCTCTCTACTCAGATCATCAAATCTTCTTGCGGGAACTGGTATCCAACGCAGTAGACGCTATCCAAAAGTTAAACATGGTATCCCGTGCTGGGGAATACAATGGGGAAATTGGCGAACCAGAAATTACCATTAGCATTGATAAAGACAACAAAATCCTCTCCATTACTGATAATGGCATTGGAATGACAGCAGACGAAGTCAAAAAATATATTAACCAAGTTGCTTTCTCTAGTGCTGAAGAATTTATTCACAAGTATGAAGGTAAGGCAGATCAACCTATTATCGGTCATTTCGGTTTAGGTTTCTACTCTTCCTTCATGGTAGCGAAGCAAGTAGAGATTGATACTCTCTCCTATCAAGAAGGCGCACAAGCTGTGCGTTGGACTTGTGATGGTTCACCTAAATTTGTCTTAGATGAATCTCCTCGCACCACTCGTGGAACTACAATTATTCTCACATTAGAAGGGGAAGAAGAGGAGTTTCTCGAACCAGCACGAATTAGGAATCTTGTCAAGACCTACTGCGATTTCATGTCAGTTCCCATTAAGATGGATGGGGAAGTTTTAAACAAACAAAAAGCTGCATGGCGTGAATCTCCCAGTAATCTTAAAGAGGAAGATTATTTAGAGTTTTACCGCTATTTGTATCCTTTCCAAGAAGAACCCTTGCTGTGGGTGCATTTGAATACAGATTATCCCTTTGTGATTAACGGGATTTTGTATTTCCCGAAAATGCGTCCTGATGTAGATGTTACCAAAGGACAAATTAAATTATTCTGCAATCAGGTGTTTGTCAGTGACAACTGTGAGGAAATTATTCCCCAGTTTTTAATGCCCATGCGGGGCGTGATTGATAGCACTGATATACCTTTGAACGTTTCTCGGAGTGCATTACAAGGCGATCGCACTATTAAGAGAATAGGAGATTATATCGCCAAAAAAGTCGGCGATAGACTCAAAGAATTATACCGCGATAACCGCGAACAATACGTAACAGCCTGGAAAGACTTGGGAACATTCGTGAAATTTGGCGTTCTCAACGATGATAAATTCAAAAAACAAGTTGAAGACATCATCATCTTCCGCAGTACAGCCAAATTAGAAGCCCCTGTAGCCGACACCGCAGCCGTTGAAGTTCAATCTACCGATGGTGATGTTTGGCAAGATGTTACCCCAGCAAACGCGACTAGCATCCCCTACACCACCCTGAAAGAATACTTAGAACGGAACAAAGAACGTCACGAAAACAAGGTATTCTACAGCACCGATGCAGCTACTCAATCCACATACATAGAACTGCACAAAAATCAAGGTTTAGAAGTCCTCTTTATGGACTCCTTCATTGATACCCACTTCATTAACTTCCTAGAACAAGAATATCGGGATGTTAAATTTACACGGGTAGACTCTGACCTCGATAATACCCTCCTCGATGACAAAACCAGCGAAATTGTTGACCCCACCACCAACAAGACCAAAGGAGAAGTCATTAAAGAACTATTTGAGAAAGCCCTCAACAAGCCAAAACTCAACATCCGCACCGAGTCCTTAAAATCAGATGACCCACAGGGAACACCACCAGCAATGGTATTATTACCCGAATTTCTCCGGCGGATGCGAGAAATGAGTGCTATGATGCAGCAACAAAACGCTGAATTTCCCGAAGAACATATTTTACTAGTAAATACTGCTCACCCGTTAATTCAAAACTTGGTTAATCTCAGTCAAGGCAGTATTATTCAAGGTGATGGTGAATCCCCATCCAGTCAATTAGTTAATATGATGTGTCAGCACGTTTATGATTTGGCACTTATATCGCAAAAAGGCTTTGATGCAGATGGGATGAAATCCTTTGTCGAACGTTCTAATGACGTACTCACCAAGCTAACAGAACAAGCCAGCAAATAGAAATTACTCTCGATTATTTCAATGTAGAGACGTTTCATGAAACGTCTCTACTACATATTTTGCTCATTACCTTTTTCAATGATTTCCAGTCATCTAGCCTGGTTTGCAGATATAATAGGAAGGTTGTCTTTAAATAACACTCTAGGAGATACTTATTATGTCCCGTCGTTGTCAACTAACTGGTAAAAAAGCCAATAACGCTTGTTCCGTTTCCCACTCCAACCGTCACACCAACCGTCTACAACACGTTAATCTGCAAAACAAGCGGGTTTGGTGGGCTGCTGGTAACCGTTGGGTGAAATTGAAACTTTCCACCAAAGCTATCAAAACCTTAGAATTCAAAGGTTTAGACGCAATGGCAAAAGAAGCAGGAATCAACCTCAACCATTACTAAATAGCAGGGAATAGGGAACAGGGAACAGGAAACAGGGGAAGGAAAAGTTTTTTGATTATACTTCTTTTCTTTCTTCTTTCTAACTCCTGACTCCTGACTCCTGACTCCTTTCATTAAACACTTTTTAACTTAATTACACCCCGATCAAAAACGCGATTATTAGTACCAATAGCACTCACTTCCATTCTATCTGCATACACATCATAGGCCGCAAAACTCAAATCACTGGTTGAATATTCTGTCCATTGAGAACGGCCAACCGGACGATTACCGGCACCAGCGCCACAGATTAAATAGGTAGTTCCATTAATAGCGCGAGTTCGTTCATAATTATGTTCATGACCATTGATATAAAGCTGAACATTGTATTTTTTAAACAAAGGAGTAAAGGTTTTAATAAAACTTTTATTATTCCCATAATGACCAGATGAATAAATAGGATGATGACCAAAAACAACTTTCCAAGGGGCTTTACTCAGACTTAATTCTTGATCTAACCAAATTAATTGATTTTTCCAATCAGCATTACCATTAGTGTCTAAAGCAAAAAACTGAACTTTATTTTGACTAAATGTGTAATAACGTCCCTGCATATTAAAACCAGGATATTTAACTTGGGGAACACCATTATCAGTGCGAATATCATGATTACCTAAACAAGCATGAAACTTGACACCATTTTTTAGTAAAGCTTGATAGGGACGTTCAAAAACTTCATTTATTTTCTCAATTTCCCCATTATTATAGATATTATCACCAGCTAAAATCACCAAATTATAAGGATTTTGCTGATGATAAAAATTCATAGCATTAGCTACAGCATATTGTCCTTTTGTGCCAGTTCCCGTATCAGCAACGGAGACAAAACGCAATAATAAATCTTTTTTGACTGGTTTAGCGGCTATTGCTGATTCTATGAGAGAATTTGTATTTAATAATTTCCCACCCAAAAATCCAGATCCTATGGTGCTGATTCCACTTAAAAACAAAAATTGACGGCGGTTAATATTCATAATTCATTAAATGTCACAATAATTGATTATAGTCAAAATATGTTTTCTCTGTTTTTGATTTACTAATTTGGGTAAAAGTTCCATGTCAGGAGAAAAACGTAGAAAATCAAGAAATGAACCCGCAGCTATACTTTATCAAAAAAATCAACCAATTTGGAAAACGACAATTATCCAAGTTTTGCGGGGAACAATTGGTGTTTTAGAAACTACAGTAGTGAAACTGGAGACAGAAACACCCGCTGATACTCAGAAAAAAACTAATTTTTTATCGCGTTGGGATGGATTTTTAAGGACATTCCGCTTATTTTTACCATCAAATATATCTAACAATGTATCAGATACGGTGCTGACAGGAATTTTTGCTGTAATTTTTGTGGTGACAATAGGGATAAGTACATTTACATTTATTCCTAAATCTGCTGAAGTTGCAACTGTTCCCCCAGTAGAGGAAGTTATCCCCCCAAAATCAGTTATAGAACCGGAAGTAATACCAACCCCAGTTGTCGAACCGGAAGTAATACCAACTCCAGTTGTCGAACCGGAAGCAATACCAACTCCAGTTATAGAACCGGAAGCAATACCAACTCCAGTTATAGAAACTGAACCAACTCCAATTCCAGTTGTTGAATTAACACCTGAACAAGCTTTACTAGCAGCAATTGAAAATCAGTTTTCAGAAATTAGCGTTTCTGTTAAGAATACCAAAGACAAAAATATTATTTCTCAACTCATAAAACCTCTTCAAGCTAATTTCCGTACTAGTGATTTAACTGTGAAAATTAGTGATATTTGGTATAACCTGGAAAAATCCCAACAGGATAAACTAGCTGCGGAAATATTACAACGTTCTCAAGAACTGAATTTTATCCATTTAGAAGTTGTTGATTTTCAAGAGAAAATAATTGCCCGGAGTCCAGTGGTGGGTAATGAAATGATAATTTTTAACCGCTGAAATTTGATAGATGTTTGTTTTATTAAGAAATGTTAATATCACAAAACATTTCATCTTGATTTCATACTGCCATGAAAAGCTATAATTACAGTTAAACACATAACTGGGTGAAAGTATTTGCAATAGTTAGGTTTGATGACTTTTACTATTAAATCTTCATATTCTCAAAGAAAAACAAGTTATGAAAAGCAAAAATTTAATTTATGGTTTGATTGGGTTAGTAAGTAGTAGTGCTGTGAGTGGATTATTACTCGTCAGTAACACACAAGCACAAAGTCCCAATTCTGAACACAGTTCTCATCATTCATCTAAACAAGCTAATCCCCCCAAAAAAGGGATGATGATGCAAACAGATCAGCATTTTATCGAAATGATGATTCCACACCATCAGCAAGCAGTAGAAATGGCTGATATCGCATTCACTCGCGCACAACATCCAGAAATTAAGAACCTCGCGGTTGCTATTAAAAAAGATCAAACCAGCGAAATTGAACAACTGCGAACCTGGTATAAGAAATGGTACGGTAAAGAAGTACCTGTAATGGCTATGACTGATCAAGGAATGATGGCAAATCATGGAAATATGGGACAACAGATGAACCCAGACATGATGAAAATGCCGATGAATTGCAAAATGCAGTGCATGAATATGGATTTAGAAACATTAAAAAATGCACCAGATTTTGACCAAGAATTTATCCGTCAAATGATTCCTCATCATCGGATGGCTGTACAAATGTCGCAGATGATTGCTAAAAAAACTACCAAACCACAAATCCGTAATTTAGCCAAGTCTATCATTAAAAGTCAAACAGCGGAAATTAGGCAGATGGAACAATGGTATCAAAATTGGTATAAGTCCCAGCCTCTGTAAAACATTGTGAAAACCGGACTCGAAAATTTTAGGGTGTTTTCGACTCGATAATTGAGGTAAATTTGATAAAGTTTCATATCTGATTCACCCTAATAATTAGTATTATTAAATATACCTTTTATATATGCGGTTATTATTAGTTGAAGATGAACATGATTTAGGAACTAGTATTCATCATGCTCTTACCCAGCGTGATTATATAGTAGATTGGGTTGAAGATGGACAAACGGCTTGGGATTATCTGAATACAGTACCACAAAGGTATGAAATTGCAATTTTAGATTGGATGTTACCCAAGTTATCAGGATTGGAATTATGTCAAAGATTAAGAGGGCAAAAAAATCAATTACCAATTATGCTATTAACAGCTAGAGATAGCATGAATGATCGGGTTACGGGTTTAGATGCGGGTGCTGATGATTATCTTGTTAAACCTTTTGGGATGGCAGAATTATTGGCACGGGTAAGGGCATTACAAAGAAGATTACCAAATTTCCAACCACCGCAATTACAAATAGGTTCATTAATGTTAGATTATAGTAATTTTTCAGTTGTGAATTTAGGATTAGAACCTTCTTTACCAATTATCCTTACAGCCAAAGAATTTCAACTACTAGAATATTTAATGCAGCATCCTCAACAAATCCTAACTCATGAACAAATTCGCGCTAGATTGTGGGATTTTGAAAGTGATACAGTGAGTAATGTTGTGGCTGCACAAGTGAGATTACTAAGACGCAAATTATTAGAATGTGGTTTTCCTAAAGCTATTGAAACTATGCGAGGTTTTGGTTATCGTTTTTGTGGATAATGGATGGTGTGTTACCAGGGTTGAGATCCCCGACTTCTGACATTAATTGATAATTTATTAACAAGATAAAAAAAGAAGTCGGGGATCTTATATTTACAAAATATCAAATTAGATGAATAATAATTCAATCTTTAATAATTCTCGGTTAAAATTAGCCTTTACCTATGCTGGTGTGATGGGTGCAACTTTATTAATATGTGGTTATGTTGCTCATATTGTGATGATTCAAGCTTTTACTCGCACTGTTGATCGAGAGTTAGAAGTTTTTGGCAAGGTATTTGAGGATAAATTAAAGACAGAGTTAAAAGTTCCTGGAGAATTATCTATTACAACTCAGAAATCTTTGCCAGGAATTTGTTTTAAACAAAAATCTTGTTTACCAATTAAATCAGAATCAGAGTTACTGGGTTTATTATCAGAAGGATATTATCTCCGGTTTTTAACACTATCAGGAGAAGTAATTGCAGCTATTGGTAATAATCCCGATGAGTTTCCTCCTAATCTACAAATTCATCATTCTTACGATATTCAAAATCGCAATGGTGAACTATATCATTTACATTTAATGCCCTTAAAAATCAAAGGGAATCAATTGTGGGGATACTTACAAGTAGGGCGATCTATACAACGATTAAATGACTATATGAATAGTCTACATTGGTTATTAGGATTGGGTGTTCCCTTTTCTATGATCTTAATTGGTGGTGCTGGTTGGTGGTTAGCAGGTTTAGCTATGCGACCAATTGAAAAATCCTATCAACAATTACAAAAATTTACGGCTGACGCAGCCCATGAATTAAGAACTCCGATTACATCTTTACAAACAATTGTCGAAACAAATTCAATTAATCAAGAAACTCAAAAAGCTTTGGAGAGACAAATCAAAAGATTAGTAACTTTAACCCAGGATTTGTTATTATTGTCTAGGGTAGAAAGTGGTTTACAAGAAGCAAAATGGCAGGAAATTTGTTTAAATGATTTAGTGGCAGATGTGGAAGAAGAATTAATGCCAGTAGCCATGAATGCCCAAGTTTTATTATCTAGTAATATTCCGATTGAATCTTATTTCTATATTCAAGGTAATGAAGGTCAAATTTATCGAATGTTGTTGAATTTAGTTAGTAATGCTATTAAATACACTCCTGAATCTGGGGAAGTAAAAATTAATCTGACAACTAATGATCATCAAGGTTTAATTACTATCAAAGATACAGGTATTGGTATTCCTACTTCAGATATTCCCCACATTTTTAATCGCTTTTATCGAGTTCATGCAGATCGTTCTCGTCATACAGGAGGATCTGGATTAGGTTTAGCGATCGCTTTAGCAATTGTCCAAAATCACAAAGGCAAATTAGAAGTACAAAGTGATGTAAATAATGGCAGTACATTTACTGTAATTTTGCCACTCTTTTCCAAAGTAAACAGCTAATTTCAACTAACATAGATGTAATCATGGCAATAGCAGCGGCCATTGCGCCATTCATACCTTTGTTAATAGCAAAAGTGGAAATTATTAATAAAGTTCCTGTTCCCAACCATGTAGATAGATTCACATGACCTGTCCGATTTTCACTGACTAAAAACCCCTGAATTGCATTCTGTAAGGCCACAAATAATGGCACAATTGCACAAATCAAAAGTACAGGTTTAATACTTTTAGCTAAGGTAAGATCATTGCCGATAAAACTTTGGACAATGCGATCGCCGATAGGTGTTACACTCATTAATAATAGTAGGCTGGAACAAGCAGCACCCACACTCATAGCAAAAGTCAGTAATTGCTTATCGCTCACTTGATGACGATATTTAATCACCATTTGCTGTACCATCCGGGTAGAATTGGCAATTACCAGAACTAATCCCCAAGCCGCAGACCAAGCAGCAATAGCAATTGTCGAATCTTCAGCGCGGGCAAGAATGCTAATTAATATCGCCCTTCCGCCCCAAACCACCATCATCGAATTAGCTAGGGGGAGATAGAATTTCCATACCTGTGCTAAATTGCGGGGTAAATTAGGTTGTTCTATTTGTGGTGGTAAAATTGCCCCACTGCGACGGGCAAAAATTGTCACAACGATAGCCTCGACTATCACCCCGCCCATAAGTCCCAAGCCAGCAATTACGCCCCCAGATAGTTGGTAGAAAAACCCGAATGTGAGGATTACGGCTAAAGTCAATAACCTGCAAATACTAGCTTTAGCCACAGCACCGGACTGACCATGATAAATTAATAGTCCTTGAAAATAACGCCGCCAAGCGATCGCAAATGGCCAACCTCCCATTAGTAATAATACTTGACTAACTGTAGCTAACATTGCCGAGGGAATACCCAACAGACTCACACCGACAAAATTAAATATGATCGGTAGTCCCAACAAACTTAATAAAAAAGTTAATCCTCCACCTACCAATAATGTAAATCGCCACAATGCCTTGCGTGAATCTTGAGAACCCGCTAAAGCATTAGCAGCGTGCAAAATCATAATAATTGGACTTTCAAAAAATATCGCCAAAGATTTAGCAATACCTACAGCCGCTAAGTTAATTTGAGCATCAGGAAGATGAGCCAATGTAGTAGTCATCATCGGATCACCACAGGCCATAGTTACATCACTGAGGGATAAAGGCAAAAATTCCCGCCATAAAGTCCCTAAACTAACTGATTGAGATTCTTGTAATTTCACTCTTGACTCCTACCAACAATATCCAATGGTACAGGTAGAAGATTAGTAATTGCTGCGGTGAGATGGGAATGTTGAAGGATGTTGATATTTTGTGCTGTTAACCAATCGGCATTGTAAACTGTTTCCAAATAGCGATCGCCCCGGTCAGGATTAAGTAGTAACATAGTTTGGGGTTTAGTAAATCTTCGGGCATCTGCTAAAGCAGCAGCCACAATTGCACCAGTGGAAGCACCTAAAAGCATACCTTCCTGTTTAGCCAAACCATGACAAACAGAAAACGCCAAACCATCATCCACGCTATAAGCCGCGTCTAACATTTGCGGGTCAAAATTGGGGGGAACGAAAGATAAACCCAGTCCAGTCATCTTATAGGGGTGTCTGGGAGTCCCAAAAATTGCCGATCCTGCCACATCTACACCGATAATTCTTGTTTGGGGATAATACCGTTTAAAATAGCGACTGATACCGCCTAACTGTCCGGCTGTACTGACTCCAATCACTATAGCATCCGGCGCACCGCCAAAAGCAGCTTCAATTTCCCGCGCTGTCCAAATTGCATGGGCATCAGTATTACTAGGATTTTTATGTTGACAGGGATACCAAGCACCAGCAATATTTGCAGCTAATTCCTGGGCTTTTGCCATTCTTGCTACCTGCATTGAACCCTGACTATCAGCCTCACTCAAAGGCACTTCTACCAATTCTGCACCATAAGCAGTAAGCATTCTTCGCATTGTTACAGGGGTTTTGGCATCAATCACAATCATCACCCTGTATCCCTTAGTTGCGCCTACAATTGCTAACCCAATCCCAAAGTTACCAGAACTAGATTCAACAATTGTCCCACCTGAGCGCAATAAACCTTGTTTTTCGGCTTCATTCACCAGATAAGCCGCATTTTTTTCCTTAATACTCCCACCAGGATTACAAGATTCTAGTTTGAGATATAAATGATGATCTTCACAACTTGGGTGAATTCGATTTAATCGGACAATGGGAACTTTACCTAATGCTTCTGTCACCGTGGCAAATAGCGGTGATGCTGGTAAGCTAGTTTTCAGGGTTAGTTCTGGGGAGCAAGTAACCATCATTAATAACCAAATACTGTTCATCTCTAAGGATGCCAACCTTAGATGAAATAGAGATGAAATCAGACACGCCAGGGAATAACGAACCACAGAGGCACAGAGGTCACGGAGAAATGAGGGTTATCTCGTTCCCAGTCTCTGGCTGGGAATGTGGGCTAGAAGGCTCTGCCTTCAATAAGATTAGAGACAGAGCCTCATCAACTGCATTCCTAGTCAGAGTCTAGGAACGAGATATGGTAAAGATTTGAGCTTAAATTGACACCAATGAACATTGCTAAACTCTTACAGATACAGCAGTTTCCGCTCTTATGAGGTACAAAGTTGAATCATGAAACTCTTGTAGTGCGGGCATCTTGCCCGCTAGATATGTACCTCATAACACCGGGAAGTGCTGTAAGTTTAATTTTCTAATGTAGAAATATAAGCTTTAACTAACAAATCAATTCCGGTAATTGCCCCACCCACAACCACAGCATTAGCCCCCAAATCTAAGGCTTTTCTCGCCATTTCTGGTGAAGAAACACCTCCTTCACAAATCACAAAAGTATCAAGATTTTCGATGATTTGGGTGAGTAATTCCCAACCAGGAGGAGAGAAATTTTTAGTTTGGGCAGTATAGCCAAATAGAGTAGTTCCCACAAGATCTGCACCTGCATTCACAGCTAATTGTGCAGCTTCATAGGTATCTACATCTGCCATAACTGGCTGATTTAATTGCTGATGAATCAAATTAATAATATCTGCTAACTTTTCATCACCAGGACGATTTCTAGTAGTAGCATCTATGGCAATAATATCAGCACCTGCTTCAGCTACGGCCACAGCATGATGAAACTGTGGTGTAATATAAACATCAGAACCTGTGATTATTTGTTTCCAAAGTCCGATAATGGGAACTTGGACTTTTTTCCGCACCGCTTCGATATGAATAGGTGTGTCAATTCTCACTGCTACAGCCCCATTATTCACTGCTGCTTGTGCCATTGCGGAAATTACATAAGGATCATGTAATGGGGAGTTTACAGGCGCTTGACAGGAAACGATTAATCCTTTTGGTAAATTAGTCATGTTTGATATTGTCTAAAAGTTGTAATAAAATACTGTCAGTAATGCTTTATTTCTTGAATAATGCTGAGTAATTCAGTTGGACTATAAATAGGCAAACTAGCAGTTTTAAAATCCTTGCTATTTCGAGTTACAAAACCATCAACACCCGCATAAATGCCTGAATGATATAAAACAGCATCCTCAAAATCAGGAAAATCTGAATTTATCGCCGCTTTCAATATCACATCATTAACCTCCGATATCGCAAATAAATTAAGCAATTGATTAATAGAAACCTTGGCTGACTGCTTTCCTATTGATTTAGTTAACAAATAATCAATCGTAGTTATCGTTGTCGCACAAAGATAACCTTGAATAATTTGCTGCTCAACAGCATTAAATAAATTAATAGAGAAGCTAACGAAAGGCTCACGCTCTAGCAAAATATCAAGAACAATATTGGTATCAAATACAATTTTCAAAGATACTTCTCCTCTAAATGTTTTTTATAGTCTGCTACATCAACATGATAACCTTTCAATATACCAACTAGCGATCGCGTAATTGGCAAAATTTCATCATTGCTAGTTTGGTGTAACAATTCTCTCTGTTCAACTAATAAATCATGGGTGGCTCGTCTGCTTTGCTCTTCTAATAATATTTTTTCCACAGCTTTCTGTATTAATAGCTGCATATCAGGCATTTCCAAAAGTTGTTTTCCCAATTCATCAGGTAACTCAATTTTAACTTGCATAAAATCCTCCATTAAAACGGCGGTTTAATTCCTAATTCTTCACAGAATAATGTAATTATAGCATCTGTGACCTGACTTTCTTGTTCAATGGCTTCTTTAGGTTCTGGGGGGTATTCTGTATAGTTAAAGTTTACCGATTGTTGATCTAGACTGTGCGATCGCATTCTTTTAATGGCGCGACTCAGAAAGAATTAGTCTTCACCAAAGTACAAATATGCTGGCATAGTGGTATGTCAATTGTATTGTCGTACATGAACATAAGCTCTAAACCTACTATTTAAATTTTATTTCATTGTAAATACCTATTTTGTGTATTATTTATATAATAATCTCATCCTCTCTTGTATATGCCAGTAGAAGCTAAAGTTTATCGAGTTATCATTGCTAGTCCCAGAGATGTTGAAAAAGAAGAAAAAATCATCAGAGAGCAAAGTTATAAATGGAATGCTGCCAATACTACGGGTATGAAAATAATTTTAATAGTTATTGGAGCTAATGATGTTTTTGATACTGAACTGGGAGAAATTATTAAATCCTCTAGCGTTCAAGGTCAATTTCTCAAACAAATTTACAAAGGTAAACAGGATGAGCTAGATGTAGATATTGAAACTGCTCTTCAAGAATACATTGGTAATCGCAACTTAGACCCTGATAAAAAACGTGGGAAAGCTTGGCGTTATCCCATTGGCACTACAATCACGCTTGGTTCTTATGAAAAACGCTATTTCCTAACTGCCTACGGATAGATGAGAAATAATTTAACAGTCAAGTCAAATTCTGATTATATTTCAACTTCGCTAGATAACCTCTGGCAAGAAGTTCGTCTGAAATCCCACGGGACAGATGTAGTAATACCAATTATAGGTTCTGATCTGGCTCGTAGTGGTTTTTCTCGAATGCAGCTATCTAAGCTGATAATAACTTCATTCGTAGTGGCATCAAAAAGAGAATTTATTACCAGAAAACTGACGTTAATGATTTATCCAAAAGATTTAGATTCTATAGATTTTTATGAACTTGAGGACTTTATTAAGTCAATTTGCTTTTGAGCTTTATATGTCCGAGATGCTTGTTCATTAAATTAATATCTATATAAATTATTCCCCCAACCAAAGGGGGAATACTAATGTGAAAGCAGAAGTTTAATTTCTTTGCATAAATTCCCGCAATTCATCAAGACTATTGACAGTTAAAATGCTCCTTTGGATGTTTTTTAACCGTTCTAAATCAGCAACCTGTGATATTTTGGGCATAAATTGTAAACCTTCTTGACTAAATTTTATCTCTAAACTTAGTTCAATAGATGACAGTATAGCTTGTCTTTCACCCCGTTTTTCACCTTCTCTGAAAATCTGTTGATACCAAGGAGACTCTTGTAATATTGCCATATCCCACCTCATAATTTGTTGAACTAAGGCGCTATCTAATACGAAGGTAGCAAAAAAAGCCATAACTGTTTCCAACTGGCTTAATTTTTCATCAGCACGAAGCATTTGCAATGCTTGTCTAACTGTTGATTCTTCTCCACCACCTTTGAGAATTGGTACAAAGGGAAGCAGCGAGGGAATAGGTTGACTCAAAGCTATTTTTACATCAACTTCCCAAAGATTTATCACATGATAGTCTTGTCGCGCTTGTAAGCCAGCAAACTCTGATTCATAGCGTTTGGGAATTTCTGTTTCACTTTCTTTGAGAATGTTAATTAATACAGGGTATGTGGGAAGATCATATTTTTCCTCTGCTAATGCCGCATAAGCCCGCATTCTTTTGGGCATTTCTGGCTTATACCGTAATTGTAACTCATTGAGAACAAGGAATTCGCCGTACTGGGGACTGGTGGCTTTGACTAATACATCACTTTCTCTGCTTATCCATTGAAATTCGGAATTAAGAATTTCTCCGGTGGTAATGTCGGGGATTTGTGTCACCCATTTTACCCAATTTTCGGGACTGAGGCTGATTAATTTTTTAGTGCTGATATCGGCTTTTTTGACCATCAGGGATTACTATAAATTACTGAGTATGGTTTTAAATTTATCAGATAAATTTGCAAGCTGTTATCAATGTTAAACTAATATTTACTGATGAATTTATTGCCTTATTTAAAAATAACGTAAAAAAGCCCAAGTTTTAAATTCAAAATTTCCATTATTAATTACCAACTATGCACAGAATCAGCGCCACACCAGGCGGATTAAATCAGTCTGAAGGTTTATTTTTCCTCGCACAAACTCCCGCCCCTTTCGTGTTGATTACAGCAGCCGATACTGATATTCAAACCCTAGCGGCTGTAGTTCCCAAATTACCTAGTCAATTCCCTGAACTTCGAGTAGCCAACTTATTACAACTACAGCAACAAATAAGTATAGATGCTTATGGTGAGCAAGTTTTAGAATCTGCCCAAATAATTGTGCTTCGTCTCATAGGAGGAAGTTCCTACTGGGCTTATGGTTTAGAAGTAGTCCAGGAAATTGTCCAACGTAATGGCACAACTTTGATTGTGATGCCAGGGGATGACGGATTTGATCCTGATCTTATTTCCAAATCTACAGTTTCTCAAGAAATTGTTCAGAAAATTTGGCAATACTTTCAAGAAGGTGGCATAGAAAATTTCTTCAACGCGTTGCAATTTATCACTGATACAGTCCTATCAACAGCATTTAATCCACCAGCACCCCAATCTGTTCCCCGCGTGGGATTGTATGAGAAGAGTCAGGAGAAGAAAGAAGAAGAAAGAAAGAATCAGCCTAAAGTTGGGATTTTGTTTTATCGCGCTCATTATTTAGCAGGAAATACCAAAGTTATTGATGCTTTGTGTAATGCTTTAATAGAGAAAAATTTACAACCTGTACCTGTTTTTGTTTCTTCATTACGTGAACCTGGTGTCAGCGATAAGTTATGTGAATTGTTTGCAGAAGAAAATAATAATCATGTTAGTTTATTGATGAATACTACCAGCTTTTCCCTAGCAAGTTTAGAAACAGAAACACCACAAACTGAAATTTGGGAAAAATTAAATGTACCTGTTTTACAAGTAATTCTTTCCGCTAGTTCCGTTGAACAATGGGAATCACAATCACAAGGTTTAACACCCCGTGATATGGCGATAAATGTGGCATTACCAGAAGTAGACGGGAGAATTATTAGCCGGGCTGTGTCTTTCAAAACTTTGCAAACTCGGAATCATAAACTAGAAACCGATGTCGTAATTTATGAACCAGTGAGCGATCGCATTGAATTTGTCGCCCAACTGGCTGCAAACTGGGTACGATTGCGGGTAAAACAGCCCCAAGAACGCCGCATAGCTCTAATTTTAGCAAATTACCCCAACACCAACGGCCGCCTCGCCAACGGCGTAGGATTGGACACTCCTGCCAGTTGTGTAGAAATTCTCAAAGCTTTAAAATTAGCTGGTTATGAACTGGGAAATACTTGTACTGAGCGAAGTCGAAGTATTCCCGAAACCGGAGACGAATTAATTCAAATTCTCACATCTAGCGTTACCAATGATCCAGAAGGAAAAGATTGGAAACCAATCAACCAAAGTTTATCAACAACAGAATATAAAAACTATTTTTCTACCCTACCTATAAACATTCAAAAACAAATTATCGAACGTTGGGGAGAAAATTTTTCCCAATCACCAATCACCAATCACCAATCACCATTTCCCATTTCTGGAATTCAATTTGGTAATGTTTTCGTCGGTATTCAACCATCAAGAGGTTATGATCTCGACCCTAGTTTAAATTATCATGCGCCAGATTTAGAACCAACTCATAATTATTTAGCCTTTTATTATTGGGTACGAGAATCTTTTCATGCTGATGCCATAGTTCATGTCGGCAAACATGGCAACTTAGAATGGCTACCGGGAAAAAGTGTCGCTTTATCTAATACTTGTTATCCAGAAATTGCCTTGGGACCAATGCCCCATTTATATCCATTTATTGTTAATGATCCAGGAGAAGGTTCACAGGCAAAAAGACGCGCCCAAGCCGTAATAATTGATCATTTAACCCCACCAATGACCCGCGCCCAATTATATGGACCATTGCAACAGGTAGAAAACCTAATTGATGAATATTACGAAGCCGAAAGTTTAGATCCTTCCCGTTTACCAACAATACGAGATCGTATTCAAGAATTAGTCATCAAAGAAAACCTATATAAAGACTTAGGAATTACCAACCCCAAAGACATCACCAACTTTGAAACCTTAATCTTAAACTCCCTAGACGGTTACTTGTGCGAACTCAAAGAAGCCCAAATCCGTGACGGCTTACACATATTCGGCCAATGTCCCCAAGGAACACAACTGCGAGACTTAATAGTAGCGATCGCCCGCATCCCCAACCGCCATTATATCGGCATTACCAGAGCGATCGCCAAACAATGGCAAATAGACATAGACCCCCTCACAGACAACCTCTCAACCCCCTTCACCCCACCGATAACCCACTTTGCTCCTTTGCGCCTTTGCGCGAAACTTAAATCCTGTCATATCATCGGCGATGTCATCGAACTCCTAGAAATAGAAGCAGCCCACTTAGTAGAACAAATAATCGAGGGAACAGAAACCCAAAATTGGATCAGTGAAAAACTCCTCCCAGCCCTGCGAAAAACCAGCGAAGAAACCACCAACCTATTACGGGGACTTGATGGCAAATACGTCAAGAGCGGTGCTTCTGGCGCACCCACCCGCGGCCGCCCGGAAGTCCTGCCCACAGGTAAAAACTTTTACGCCGTTGATATTCGCGCCATACCCACAGAAACTGCCTGGGATATTGGCAGAAAAGCCGCTGAAACCCTGATTGAAACCTACACCCAAGAACATGGAGAATATCCCAAAACCCTGGGTTTATCCCTGTGGGGGACAGCTACCATGCGGACTGGTGGTGATGATATAGCCGAAGCTTTAGCTTTACTTGGTGTTCAACCCGTTTGGGATGGTGCAGCGCGACGAGTAGTAGATTTTGAAATTTTACCTTTATCCATTGTCGGTCGTCCCCGTGTGGATGTCACCCTGAGAATTTCTGGCTTTTTCCGGGATGCTTTTCCTAATTTAATCACCTTATTTGATCAAGCTGTGAAAGCGGTTTCGGCTTTAGATGAACCAGCAGATCAAAATCCTCTAGCAGATACAGTTCGCAAAGAAACTGAACAATGGACTCAAGAAGGTTTATCTTTAGAAGTAGCAGCCGAGCGATCGCAATATCGCGTTTTTGGTTCAAAACCAGGGGCTTATGGTGCAGGACTCCAAGGACTAATGGCCTCCCAAAACTGGGAAAATGATCAGGACTTAGCCCAAGCTTACACAAATTGGAGTGCTTACGCCTACTCCTCTAGTCAGGAAACAGGGAGCAATAATGTGGAAGCTTTTGAACAACGCTTGAAGCAAATGCAAATTGTCCTGCATAATCAAGACAATCGAGAACATGATTTACTCGATTCCGACGATTATTATCAATTTCAGGGTGGTTTAACCGCAGCGGTGCGTTCTCTTCAAGGTAAAAATCCTGAAACTTATTTTGGTGATAATTCCAACACATCCCAGCCTAAAGTCCGTCAACTTAGTTCAGAAATTGCCAGGGTTTATCGTTCTCGCGTGGTTAATCCTAAATGGATAGCTGGAGTTATGCGTCATGGTTATAAAGGTGCATTTGAAATGGCTGCAACCGTAGATTTTCTCTTCGCTTACGATGCTACCGCCCAATGTGTTGAAGATTATATGTATCAAGGTGTTGTTGAAGCATATTTAGAAGATGCTGCCGTTTGTGAATTTATCCAAGATAAAAATCCTTGGGCATTACGCGATATTGCAGAAAGACTACTAGAAGCAAATCAGCGCGGGTTATGGCAAGATGTAAGTATACAAACTTTAGAAGATCTCCGCAATTTAGTCCATCAGGCAGAAGCAACTATCGAAGAAAAATAATTTAATTTAGGAAACGAACATGGAAAACCTTGCGTATTTACATTTAGCCTTTGCCAATGAAGACATAGAAACCACTGAGTTAATATCTCTCAGTTCTTTATTCAAAAAAGCAGCAGCACCAAATTGGCAACTCTTTTCCAGCAATGCGTGGAAATACATGATTCCTCTGGTTCTTACTTTATCTATTCTTAATAGTGTTAGTAGTGTTTTCGCACTCGAAACCGAAAATAACAGCAATTCTGTCGGCAATCTAGCACAAAATTCGACATCTCACGTTGAAACCGAAAATAACGGTGATGTTGTTAAAAATCTAGCACAAAATTCGACATCTCAGGTTGAAAAAAGCAACAAACAATTTATCAGTACAGCCCCTACAACCCTCACTACGCCACATAATATCATTTCTGTAAGCAACAAACGCAAAAACCCCAATTTCTTTGTTAAAGGTGATGAAGGTGCCGATGTCAAAGTTTTACAAGAACGCTTGAAAATCGCTGGTTTCTATTATGGCAATTCCACAGGGATTTTTGGTCCAATTACTCAAGAATCTGTCAAACGATTCCAAAAAGCTTATAACCTCACAGTTGATGGCATTGTTGGTAAATCCACATTAGCGAAATTACCAGCGGTGACTGATGAAAATGACATAACTACTTCCCAAAAATCAGATAATCAAGATACACTTAGTTTAGGCGATCGCGGTGAAGCCGTCAGAATTCTCCAAGAACAATTAATCATAGCCGGATTCTTAAAAAATCAGCCCAATGGTTACTATGGTTCTAACACAGTTGATGCTGTAAATCGCTTTCAAAAACAGCACAAACTAGAAGCTAGTGGTATGGCTGGACAAACCACCCGTTCTAAGTTATATAGTTTAGTTAAAAATTCTGCCAAAAGTGATTTTACCACTTTAGAAATTCAAAGACGACTACATGAAAAAGGTTTCTATAAAGGTCAAATCAACGGCATGATGGCATCTGATACCAAAAAAGCAATTAGTCGCGCTCAAGAATTTTATGGTATCAGCCTTAAAGATGTTAAAAGCGGAAGTTTTTAATCCCGCTTTCTCAATGCAGTTAGATTCCCGCACTACTTGATTCATCTTCCAAAATTGCAGATGTCTATCCGTTCTATAAAACTTACCCAAAATTACCAAAGTCTAGACACATCTGGACAGCGATAACCTTAGTGTTTACTTCCTGCTTCATCACGGTCTTAGAATGGCTTCTAAGAGGTTTTTCCGCTCCACAGGCAATCTCGGTAGAACTTACCGTTTCTGACCGTAGTTCCTAAAAGGAACCCTATAATACCAAGTTCCTAGTTATCTAAATAGGCATTAATGCCCTTTGGCACTTAGGACATACAGCATGAATTGTCATTTGACAATCTAATAAATGGAAACCTTCTTTTTGGGCTGTTTTTCCGCCAATCTTTAAAATTGAGTCATTTTTAAACTCAATAGTCGCATTACAGCGGACACAAATTAAGTGATGATGGTGATGGGGATAAGGCTGATTAATTTCATAATGTTTATGCCCTTCACCTAATTCCAACTCCCGCAAAATCCCCATTCTCGCCATCAACTTTAAAGTGCGATAAATAGTTGATAAACTAATTCCTTCACTGTCAGCTTCTAAGCGATGATATAGATCCTCTGCGCTTAAATGCTCACCTTGGGGGAGTTCTTGAAAAATATGCAGAATTGTTTCGCGTTGTGGAGTTAAACGCCAGCCACGGTCGTTTAATTCCGCCTTGAGTGAACCAGTTGTGTAGACAGTCATACTAAATTTTCTCAACAAAGCTCATTAATTGAGAATATAACAAATGTTGGGGTTGATTTGCAACAATCATTGCCTATTGAGAATATTTGCTGATTGTCAGTTGTCAGTAGAAAATATCTTTCTATTGCCTCCTGCCTCCTGCCCCCTGCCTTCTGCCTCCTAACTTAATGACTCTAGATAGTCGCGGACTAGGTTACGGCGCTTGGGTTGGCGGAGTTTTTGCAAAGCCTTGGATTCAATTTGTCTGACTCTTTCCCGTGATAAATCAAGGGCGCGGCCAATTTCTGCTAAAGAGTAAGCATGACCATCGGATAAGCCAAAGCGCATTAAAATCACATCACGTTCCCGACCAGTTAAATCATCTAGAAGACTATGCAAATCTTTATGTAAAGATTCCCGCATTAACATCTCCTCTGGAGTAATCGTATCAGTCTCTAACAATTCTCCTAATTCAGTATCTTTATCCTTCCCTACCTTGGTTTCTAAAGACACAGAACGAGGAACTCTCAATAATACTTCCCGGACTTGGGCAGGTGTCATATCTAACTCAATTCCCAGGTCTTCTAAAGTCGGGGTACGACCTTTTTCTTGGGCAATTTTCCGTTGCGCCTTTTTAATTTTGTTGAGCTTTTCGGTAATATGAACAGGCAGGCGAATAGTCCGGCTAGAAGTAGCGATCGCCCTGGTAATACCTTGACGAATCCACCAGTAAGCATAGGTACTAAAACGATAGCCCTTGGTGGGGTCAAATTTCTCCACGGCTCGTTCTAAACCTAAAGTCCCTTCTTGAACCAAATCCAACAATTCCAAACCCCGATTTTGATACTTTTTAGCGACAGATACCACTAAACGCAAATTCGCCTTAATCATGTGGGATTTGGCTTGCAGTCCTTGAGTTTGAACTTGTTCTAGTTCTTCTACTGTTAAATTAGCAATTTCGGCCCAGCGTCTTTTGCCATTGGCTAGGGTAGGTTTAAGATCAGGTAAACTTATGCCCGCAGTAGTCGCCCACCGTTCTAAAGAAGGGCGGTGTCCTAATTCTGCTTTCAACCGCTCCTGTACCTCCATTAACCGCGAATAGGGGATAATTACAGCATCTCCTTCAGCAGCAGCAGCACTAAGCATTAATCGCATTCGTAAGTATCGCTGTACTTTTTGGGCTTCAGCAACTTCTTCATCTCGTCCCAATAACCGGACTCGGCCAATTTCTTGCAGATAGAGACGCACTAAGTCGGTACTGCGTCTGGTACTTTGCGCGGCTAAAGCTAAATCAGATTCAATCGTAGCCATGTCTAAATCTGGCAAATCATCATCATTATTGATTTCAATCTCCAAAGGTGGACTAGGATTTTGCCCGTCGTGGGCGGCATTTTTATAAAAGGATGTTGCTGGCATGATGTCTCAAATTACTCCAGGTAACAATAGATTATGGTTAGCTAAAATTACGGTTATCTAATCAACTGTTGCTATTCCGTAACTCGTCATCAAATAACACGGTTTGGGTTTCGATGTACAATTCTTTGCAAAACTTTGTACTAGTACCGCAGGGCGGAATTAAAAATTAACAATTAAAAATTAAAAAAGCAGATTGTATAAGCTTTTTAGGGATTTTTAATGGTTATCTTACTTACGATGTACTGTACTAGTCCAAGCGCGGAGGAGAGGAGAAAACTTAATTTATCAACTTTTGGACTGTTTTAACTGGATAGTTATTTTCGTCACAGTTTACTAGTTTGAAATAATACATTTTCAATGAGTCGTTTGTTGCTAGTATCCGTGTGATTAAACAAATAGCTATGGAAATCTTTAGCCAGATTTTCAATTATGATTTAACTGGTCAATAATACCATGCTTAGGAATATTAACGGTTATTTTTTTAACTGATTATAAACTCACTTCTAATTATGATGATGTTTATAAACTACATAGTCATATTTACATCACTCAAAAAGTAATTTCCTGACAATTTGACAAATTTTTTCTAGGGATTTTGCGGTAGTCATTTAATTTTAATTGGACACCTTACCCTGTCAGCATTTCTCCCTTATTTACCAGATTTGTTCTGTGGGAAAATTATCAAATTCAGGTTTGATATCTCGGATCATCAGTTTATCTAACGCTTGTCTGGGTGTAACTGCTCCTTCAAGTAGTTGATAAACTTGTTCAGTAATGGGAATAGCAATACCTCGTTGTTGGGCAATTTCCATTAATACCCGACAAGTGTTCACACCTTCGGCTGTACCTGGAAGATTTGCCAGAACTCCAGGCAGCGTTTGTCCATTGGCTAATTGATAACCAACTTGATAATTACGGCTTAAAGGGCTGTTGCAGGTTGCTAATAAGTCCCCTAGACCAGATAAACCATAAAATGTTTCCGTTTTCGCACCTAAAGTATTACCGATTCGTACCATTTCGGTTAACCCACGGGTGACTAGGGCAGCTTTGGCATTTGTGCCTAAGTGTAACCCATCACATACACCAGCGGCGATCGCTATCACATTTTTCAGTGTTCCTCCTAATTCTACGCCCACAGGGTCAGGGTTAGTATAGACACGAAAGCGACTAGAAGAAAATACCAATTGGACTGTTTGGGCAGCTTTGGTATTTTTACTCGCTACTACCGTTGCTGCTGGTAATTCCTGGGCAATTTCCTGGGATAAATTCGGACCCGATAAGACCACAACAGGAGAATTAGGAAAAGCTGCTTGCCAAATTTGCGAAGGTGTGTATGTAGTTTGTGGTTCTAGTCCCTTAGTTGCAGTCACAAAGATTGTCTGTGGAGACAGGGGGCAAGATTGCACCATAGAGGCCACATCTCTGACCCCTTTCATAGAAATAGCCGACAAGACTATTTGAGCATTTTTATTTTCTAATACTTTTTCTAGAGGTTGCGAGTCAGAACGTGACCATAAATGCACCTGATAATCATTAATAGCTGCTAATTTAGCCAAGGCTGCACCCCAAGCCCCCGCACCAAGAATAACGACAGATTTTGAATTTGGTAATTGGTGATTGGTCATTGGTGATTGGTAATTGGTGATTGGTGATTGGTGATTGGGGTAGAACAACTGACCACTGACCACTGACAACGAACAACTGACTATCTGGGATAACGTTTCATTAATTCTCTGACTTGTTCTGCATGATAGGAGCTTCTTGTCAAGGGTGAAGAAACAACTTGTAAAAATCCTAGTTCTTCCCCAAAAGTTTGCCAGGCGGCAAATTGCTCAGGTGTTATAAAATCAGATACTTGTAAGTGTTTTTGACTGGGTTGGAGATATTGCCCAATTGTCAAAATATCACAATCTACTCTTCGTAGGTCTTCCATGACTTGGCAAATTTCTGCATCTGTTTCACCCAAGCCGACCATAATACCAGATTTGGTGTAAGTGCTGGGAGAAATTTGGCGCGAGCGCTGTAATAATTCCATTGTCCGCTCATAATTTCCTTGGGGACGCACACGGCGGTATAAGCGGGAGATGGTTTCTGTGTTGTGGTTAATTACTTCTGGTTTAGCTTGGAGAATGATTTCTAAAGCTTGCCAATTACCGCATAAGTCGGGAATTAATACTTCTATTGTTGTATGAGGCGAAACTTCATGAATAGCATTAATACAGTGGACAAATTGAGATGCACCACCATCAGGTAAATCATCTCGGTTAACGGAAGTAATCACGACGTGATTAAGCTGCATTCGCCGCACTGCTTCTGCTAGTCGTGTCGGTTCGGTGGGATCTAATGCTTGGGGTTTCTTTTCAAAATCAATATCACAGTAAGGACAAGCCCTGGTGCAAGCTGGACCCATAATCAAAAATGTGGCAGTACCCGCGTTGAAGCATTCCCCAATATTGGGACAGGAAGCCTCTTCGCAAACGGTATTCAGGGCTAAATCCCGCAAAATTTCTTTAACGTTACCAACACGCTCCCATTGAGGCGCTTTTACTCGCAACCAGTCTGGTTTTACAGTCACAGTCTACTTTTACCATTTTAGTTATACAAATCTTATGGTAGCAAGCAAAGACCTTTGTGGAAAAGAGAAAGTTTGTTATTTTCTGCTGATTGTGGTAATATCTTTTTATAATGCCATTTTTGTGGCGGGATGTGGCGCAGCTTGGTAGCGCACTTCGTTCGGGACGAAGGGGCCGCTGGTTCGAATCCAGTCATCCCGATTTTGAACTTTACAGCACTTACCGGTGTTATGAGGTACATATATAGCGGGCAAGATGCCCGCACTACAAGAGTTTTTAAAGGCAACTCGTTGATTATAAATTAACTATACAATAGTTTATGGCTGCATGAATTATGTTATGCCTACGGCACGCTGCGCGAACGCGCAGAGGTACAAAGGAGCAAAGGCGCAAAGGTTAAGATTTTTATTTTACCTCTTAGGTGTAGAATTTTAGTCAAGTTATTAATAATAGAAATTCTAGAATAAAGCTAAATGTTTGAACAAACTTTTAAAAATATTGATGATGTTCTCTGGAAAGAGGCAGGTTGTACTACAGAATTAGATTACACTGAGCAAACTTCATGGCTACTGTTTTTGAAGTATTTGGATGATTTGGAGCAGGACAGAGAAGACAAAGCCAAATTAGCGGGGGATTCCTATCAGTTTATCATTGATGAAACCCATCGTTGGTCTGTTTGGGCTGCACCTAAAGATCAAAATGGGAAATTAGATCAAAATCATGCGCTGACTGGTGATGATTTGATTGATTATGTCAACCGCAAGTTATTTCCATATTTACAGGGTTTTAAGGAACGAGCTACTAGTCCAGATACGATAGAATATAAGATTGGCGAGATTTTTAGCGAGATTAAAAATAGGTTTCAAAGTGGTTATAGTTTGCGGGATGCTTTGGAATATATTGATGAATTAAGATTTAGATCCCAACAGGAAAAACATGAGTTATCCCATCTCTATGAAGCGAAAATCAAGAATATGGGCAATGCGGGGCGTAATGGTGGGGAATATTATACACCACGTCCTTTAATTCGCGCCATGATTCAGGTTGTTAAGCCGAAAATTGGGGAAAAAATTTATGATGGTGCTTGTGGTTCTGCGGGTTTTTTATGTGAAAGTTACGACTATTTAAGACAGGGTTTCGGCTTCGCTCAACCCAAGGGTAATCTGACAACTAAACAACTGGAAATACTCCAGAAAAATACTTTTACGGGTAAGGAAAAGAAGAGTTTGGCTTATGTCATTGCGATCATGAATTTGATTTTACATGGCATTGATGCGCCGAATATTATTCATACTAATACTTTGACGGAAAATCTTAGTGATGTTCAAGATAAAGATCGTTTTGATGTGATTTTAGCAAATCCGCCATTTGGAGGGAAGGAACGGAAGGAAGTACAGAATAATTTTAATATTAAAACTGGGGAAACGGCGTTTTTATTTTTGCAGCATTTTATCAAAATGTTGAAGGTTGGCGGTAGGGCGGCGGTAGTTATTAAAAATACCTTTCTTTCTAATTCTGATAATGCTTCGCGGGCTTTGCGTCAAGAGCTTTTGAGTAGTTGTAATTTACATTCTATTTTAGATTGTCCTGGAGGAACTTTTATCGGGGCGGGGGTGAAAACTGTTGTTTTATTCTTTGAAAAGGGAGAACCTGTAGACGCGATTCAGACAACACCGATTTTTAATCAAGGGAAGTCTATAAATGAACAAATGGCAACTCGGAAAATTTGGTATTATCAATTAGATCCGGGGCGGAATATGGGGAAAACTAATTCCCTGAATGATGATGATTTACAGGAGTTTGTGGAGTTACAATCCACTTTTTCGGAATCGGAAAAGTCTTGGTTGGTGGATGTTACGGATATTGATCAGGAGAGTTTTGATCTGTCGGTGAAAAATCCGCATAAGGGGGAGGAAGCAGCTTTACGAGAACCCCAGGAAATTTTGGATGAAATTGCGATTTTAGATGGGGAAAGTGCGGAGATTTTGGCAAGTATTTTACAGTTGACAGTTAACAGTTGATGGACTGTGTTAGGCTTATTTTTGGTGTCTTTTTTTTGTTCTAAGGTACTATGAAAAATATCAAAATCATTGTCGAAAAACACCCTGATGGTTATGTTGCTTATCCTTTAGAGGTTGTTTGAAAAGTATTATATGAAACCCATAATCTCCAAAAACCTAACCCCCCTTCCCCCCTTCCCTACAAGGGAATGGGGGTTTTAAA